>QGUL01000179.1 GCA_003242425.1 Pseudomonadota bacterium
CCCGGTGGCTGTCGCAGATCGAGATGAGCCAGGGCGAGCGTTTTTTCTATTGGCGACCCGGGCCCGCGCCGGTGCCGCGCAGCACGATCGAGCAGTACTCCACCAACGTGCACGCCATTCCCGCCACGCCGGAGATCGAGCGGCAGCTGCGCATGATCCGCCGCGACGACGTGGTGCGCATTTCCGGTTTGCTGGTCAACGCCTATCGTCCCGCGGACGGCTACCGCTGGAAGACTTCGCTGGTGCGTGACGATACCGGCGACGGCGCGTGCGAGATCGTTTACGTCACCGGCCTGCAGATCGAACCGCGCCTGCCGCAGGGCACCTACGCGCAGGGGCGGGGAGCGAACGTGAACTGAGCGCCTTCACCCGGGCGTCAGGATCGCCGCCGCAATCACCAGGATCAGCCCCACGGCAAAACCGCCTGCGAAGCTCCACAGCGGTGCGAGCCACACCTCGCGCGGCGCCGATTCCGGCGCGCCCCCGGTGATCCGCCCGGCGTCCGGTTCCGCCGCGGTTTTGAAGCGAGCGAAGACCCCTTCCACCATGCGCCGCGCCGCCTCTTCGAGCAGGCGCGGTCCCGCCTGTGCCAGTACGCCGCTCACCTGCATGGTGGCGCGGTAGGCGAGCGTGGTTTCCGCTTCTTCGGAAATCAGCCGCACCTCGGCCTCGCCCAGCACCGTCCCCACGCCTTGCCCGGCGCCTTCGTACGACATTGAACAGGCGTGCGGCGGCTGCAGATTGAAGAGCGTAAGGGTGCCGTCGAACAGGGTCGAAGCCGAACCGATCTGCCACAGGATCTGCACGGCATAGCGGTTGTCGCTCACTTTCTCGAAACGCTGACAACCGGGTACCGCGCGGCGCAGGACCTTGGGGTCGTTGAGTGCCGCCCAGGTCTCGGTCTGCGGCAGGCGGATGGTTTGGACGCCGTGGATTTCCATGTCCGAACCTCTGCAACCGGTATGCCTCGCGCGTTCGGGCGGGCGGAGCCCCTCATAATGTGTTGAAATCGCCACCTTGTCGTCTGCAACAGCTCTCATCCGCATGCGCTCATTGCAAGTCTTTGTCCTCGCGTTGCTGCTTTTACCCGCCCAGGCCTCGGCCGAATGGCTGCTGCGGCGGCTGAGCGATGCGCTGGTGCCCGGGCAGCCGGTCGATCTGGAATTCGTGGTGTTGAACGACACCGGTGCGCCCATGCAAGTCGAACTGCCGTCCAGACTGCCGGCCGTGCTGACGACGCGCGAAGGCGCTGTGGACGTCGAGCTGGTGCTCGTGGAGGAGAAGAAGCGGGATACGCGTGCGCTCGAGCCGGGACAGTTCCGCAAACACCGCCTGCGCTTGGTGCTGCCCGACGGCGTACACGGACCGATCGCGCTGGAGCTCAAAGAGCCGCGTGCGCAGCTCGTCATGCTGGCGCCGCCGCCCACCACAGTGGCATCGACGCCGGAACCCGAGGCTGCGCCGGCCGAGGTTCGTGTGCAGAAGCCGGACCCCGTCCTGCGCGCCACCGACACCACGCCGCAGCCGGCGTTGCAGACGCACGAACCGATGTATTTTGTGGTGGGGCGGCGCGAAGGCGTGACCAGCGCGCGCTTCCAGCTCTCGTTCAAATACCGGCTGTTCGACGAGCGCAGCGTACTTGCCCATTTCGCGCCGGTGGACAAGCTCTACTTCGGCTATACCCAGACCTCGATCTGGGATCTGTCGGAGGATTCCTCGCCCTTCCGCGACACCGTCTATCGGCCGAGCCTGTTCTATCTCGATCCGGAAGTGTGGAGCAGTGCGGACGGCGGCAGCGTGTTCGGTTTCGCCGCCGGTCTGGAGCATGCTTCGAACGGCCGCGGCGGCGGCGACTCGCGTTCCATCAACATCGCCTTCGTCCAGCCGTCGTGGCGCAAGTTCCTGTCGGACGGCAAGTGGTACGTGTCCGTGTCGCCCAAGCTGTGGGCGTACCTGGACAAGGAGGACAACCCCGACATCGAGGATTACTACGGCTACGGCGCGCTCGATCTCAAGATCGGGCGAGTGGACGGCTGGCTGTTCGGCCTGCGCTGGCGCAAAGGCACCGATACCATGGGCGCGGTGCAGGTGGATGCGTCCTATCCGATCCGCCGGCCGTTCTTCGCCAACGCCGGCGGTTATATACACTTCCAGTATTTCAACGGCTACGGCGAAAGCCTGATCGACTACAACCAGAAGCGCGCCTCGCAGTTCCGCATCGGCGTCTCCGTCGTGCGTTGAGCGCGCGAACGAAAATCCGAAACACGACATGAGCACTCCCGCACGCGGCAATGCCGCCATCCGATACCGCCTGATTCCGGCGCGTCCCGAAGCGCATCTTTACGAAGTCGAGTGCACCGTTCCCTTCCCGGACCCGGCCGGCCAGCGTTTCGCGCTCCCGGCGTGGATCCCCGGCAGCTATCTGGTGCGCGACTTCGCCAAGCACGTCGTGAGCATCCGCGCCCGCAGCGGGCGGCGCGAGGTGCCGCTGGTGAAGCTCGACAAGAACACTTGGCAGGCCGCGCCCTGCGAAGGCCCGCTCACGGTCAGCATGGAGGTTTATGCCTGGGATCTGTCGGTGCGCGGGGCGCATCTGGATACCAACCACGCCTTCTTCAACGGCACATCGGTGTTCCTGCGCGTGATCGGCCAGGAGACGCGGCGCTGCGAAGTGGAGCTGGTGCGTCCGGCGGGCAGGCGCTACGCCGCCTGGCGCGTAGCGACCGCCATGCGCCGCAAGCAGGCACGGCCCTACGACTTCGGCCTTTATCAGGCCGCCGACTACGACGAGCTCATCGACCATCCGGTGGAGATGGGCACGTTCACGCTGGCGAGCTTCAAGGCGCGCGGCGTGCCGCACGACATCGCCATCACCGGCCGGCACGAAGCCGACATGGAGCGGCTTTGCCGCGACCTCAAGCGGCTGTGCGAATGGCACATCGATTTCTGGGGCGGCGCGCCCATGGACCGCTACGTGTTCCTGGTCACGGCGGTGGGCGAAGGCTACGGTGGCCTGGAGCATCGCGCCTCGACTGCGCTGCTGTGCAGCCGCGACGACCTGCCGCGCCCCGGCCTCAAAGGGACCGACGAGGCTTACCGCACCTTCCTCGGGCTGTGCAGCCACGAGTACTTCCATACCTGGAACGTCAAGCGCATCAAGCCCGCGGCCTTCGTGCCCTACGATCTCGATCGCGAGAACCACACCACGCTGCTGTGGGCGTTCGAAGGCTTCACCTCCTATTACGACGATCTCGCGCTGGCACGCGCCGGCCTCATCACGCCGGCCGAGTATCTGGAGATTCTGGGGCGCAGCATCACCCAGCTGCAGCGCACCGGCGGCCGCCTGAAGCAGACGCTCGCCGAATCGAGCTGGGATGCATGGATCAAGTTCTACCGTCCGGACGAGAACACGCCCAATGCCGTCGTGAGCTACTACGGCAAAGGCAGTCTGGTCGCGCTGTGCCTGGATTCGCTGATCCGCGAACGCACGCGCGGACGCAAGTCGCTGGACGACGTGATGCGCCTGCTTTGGCGGCGCTACGGCCAAACGGGAGCGGGCGTGCCCGAGGACGGCGTGGAGCGCGCGGCGGAAGAAGTGGCGGGCGTGCGGCTGCGTGCCTTCTTCGACCGGGCGTTGCGCGCCACCGCCGAACTGCCGCTCAAGGAACGCCTGGCCGCGCTCGGCGTGGACTGCCTGTTCAGACCGGCGGAATCGGATAGCGATCGCGGCGGCAAGCCGAGCGCGAAACCCGCGAGCGCGCTCGCCGCGCGGCCCACGCTGGGCGTGAAGCTCGCCAACGCCGCCGGCGAAGCCAAGCTGCAGCACGTTTACGACGGCGGCGCGGCCCAGGCCGCCGGTCTTTCCGCGGGCGATGTGATCGTCGCCATTGACGGCCTGCGCGTCACGGCCAGGAACTTCGAGGCGCGGGTCGGACGCTACAAACCGGGCGACCGGGTGCGGATCCACGCCTTCAGGCGCGACGAGCTGCTGGTGTTCGACGCCGTGCTGCAGGCGCCGGCTGCGGATACCTGCGTGCTCGCGTTCCGGCCGCGGCGCAGCGCGCTGCAGCGCGCCTGGCTCGACGAGCGGCTTTGACGCGGATCACGCTTTCTCGCTGAATTTGACGATGGCGAGCGAAACGTTGTCGCCGCGGCCGTTGGCGCGATGCCGTGCGGCGTTGACCAGCACCTCGGCAGCCTGGCGGGGCGGCAGGGCGTCGAGCACCTTGCCCAGTTCGGCGTCGGTGACGTAATCCCACAGGCCGTCGGAGCAGAGCAGGAAGGTGTCGCCGGCGCGCAGCGGCGCGGCCATGCCGAAATCCGGCATGGGCGGCTCCGCGTGCCCCAGCGCCTGCAGCAGCACGTGACGGTGGGGATGCCGGTGGCGCTCCGCTTCGGGCCATTGCCCGGTCTTGATGTGCATCTCCACCAGCGAGTGGTCGCTGGTGCGGGACAGCAGCTGCGCCCCCGAGAAGTGGTAGAGCCGGCTGTCGCCCACGAACGCCCAGTCCACCCTGTCGGGCTGCAGCAGCATCGCGATGACGGTGCTGTGCGGCTCTTCTTCCGTGAGCACGCGGTTCAGACGGATCACGACGTGCGCTTCGTGCACGATCGAACCGAGCAGCGTTTCGGGGCTTTCGCTGTTCGGCGACCAGTCCTCGAACAGATTGGCGGCCGTCCGGATCACCTGTTCCGCGGCGCCGGCGCCGCCTTTGTGCCCGCCCGCGCCGTCGGCCAGCACCACCAGCGCCGCCCCCGGACGGGGGGGCCGGGAAGAAGGGGGGACCGGGGCCGATGTTCCCGGGGAATCGCAGACGGGTTGGCGGG
>QGUL01000180.1 GCA_003242425.1 Pseudomonadota bacterium
GCAGGCCGCTCCGACCGGGACAGCGCGCCGCGGGCATAGGCGTTGCAACCGCTGGCGGGCGAATGTCACGGAACGTTACAAGGAGAATCTCATGCGGTTGCAGGAGGCATGGATGGCCGGGGGCGTTAATACGGCGGTCATTGCCATCAAAGGAATGAAGAGCAAGCGCTGCGAGTCGAGTGTGCGCAGCGCATTGTCGCTGATACGCGGCGTGAAGGCGGTCGACGTGTCGTTGCCCGATGGGCGCGCGATCGTACGGTACGACGCCGAAAAAGCGCATCCCTCGCAGTTCCCCGTGGCGATCCAGGCGGTCGGATTCCAGGCGGAAGTCCTTGCGCAAGAGCCGGTCTGAAGGACAGCCGGTACTTTTCCAAATGCCCTCCGCAAGGAGGGCTTTTTGTTGCAGGCGCATCGCGAGCGGTAAAAAACGCCTTGCCTACGCAATCCTGCTCGCCGGACAATAAACGCACGAAGTGCCGGCGGTATCAGTGCCTTCGACAATCTTTGCTGCACCAGAATCTCCGTACAACCCGCAGTGCCGGATTTGCGAGGGGAGGGGCATGGCTGTCGGCTTCCGATTGGCGCGTCATTGGCCGTCGCAAATGCTTATCGTCGCGGCGGCCTCGATTTTCATCATCGTCGAAGCGGTACTGGCCTCCCGCGATATCGCCGAGGACAAGGCACAGACCATCGAGACGGCGTACGCCCACAACGAAGCGGTGGCACTCGCACTCAACGCGCACGTCACCGCCCTGTTCGAGATGGCGGACGGCGTACTGCAGCAGCTCGCCGCCCATGTCGCTGAGCACCACGGGCCGCTTACCGACGGCGAACTGACTTCCCTGCTTGCCCTGCACACGCGCGGTTTGCCGATGCTGCGCGGCGTGCTCGCCGTCAATCCGGACGGCGTCGCCATAGCGAGCAGTAACGGCGTGCACGGCAACGTCCCCAACCTGCGCGAACGCGAAGCGATGCGGCACCATCTGGAGAATGTCCGATCCGGGCTGCACATCGCCGCGCCGGTGCAGACGCGCGACGGCGTCTGGCTGTTGCCGATGAGCCGCGCGGTGCGGCAGGCCGACGGGAGTCTGCGCCTGCTGCTGGTCGCCACCGTCGCTCTCGACGATTTCCGCGCCTTCTACGACGCCCGGCCCTCGCCGGGCATCGCTATGGAGCTCGGCCTGGTCGACGATGCGGGGCGTCATCTTGCCGGCGTGCCCTTCGTTCCCGCCGCGATGGGCGCCGCGCATCCCCTCGGCACCCGGCTCGATCAGCTCGCACAGACGTCGTACGGCCGTATCGCGCTGCGTCCCGGCGCGCGAGAGGCCGAACGGCTTTATGCCTACTGTCATCTCGACCGTTACGGCGTGCTCGTCTATGCCGGCCAACGCACGGACGACGTGCTGGCGTCGTGGCGCGTGCGCAGCGGCGAAAGGGTGCGCGCGCTGGCCGGGCTTTCGGTGCTGTTGCTCGCCCTGGCGTTCATCGCGGCGGCGAAGGTCGGCCGCCTGTCGCGCAGCGAGGAGCGCCTCGAACTGGCGGCGCGGGCGGCCGACACCGACGTGTGGGAGCTCGACGTGTACAGCGGCCACATGTGGCGTTCGCAGCAGTGGCGGCGGCTGTCGGGCTACGCGCCCGGGGAAGTGGCGTCCACCCTGGAGGGTTTTCTTTCGGTCGTGCATCCGGAGGACGTCGAGTCCGTGCGTACGGCGATGCAAGGACTGGCGACCTCCACCTCCACCGAGCCGATGTACGTGGAGTTCCGCCTGCGCCGCAAGGACGGCGAAGAGCGTTGGATGGAATGTTCGGCGCACGTGCTGCAGGACAGGAACGGCGTGCGCAAGGCGGTCGGATCGATGCGCGACATCAGCCAGCGCAAGCAGGTGGAGCTTTCGCTGCGCGACAATGCGCGCATGCTGGCGCTCGCGCAGCGCGCTGCGGACGCGGGCGTGTGGAGCATCGACTTCGGCACCGGCGAGACGCACTGGTCGGAGGGCTGTTACCGGTTGCACGGCTTCAGTCCCGTGGAACCGCCGCCCGGCATCGAGTCCTGGCGCGAACTGATCCTGGAGCCCGACCGCGAGCGGGCGATGCGCATCATCGAGGAAAGCATCGCGCAGCACAGCGAGTTCTCGGTCGAGTACCGCATCCTGCATCCGGACAAGGGCGTGCGCTGGCTGTGGACGCTCGGCAACGCGGTCGAGGACGCGCGCGGGCAGCCGCAGCACATGGCCGGCATCACCCTCGACATCACCGCGCGCAAGGAAGCCGAGGAGGAACGCCAGGCCTTGCTCGCGCGCGAACGCGAGGCGCGCGCCGAAGCCGAGCGCGCGAGCCGGGCGAAGGAGGAGTTCCTCGCCACCATTTCGCACGAGTTGCGCACGCCCCTGAACGCCATCCTCGGCTGGGCGCATGTGCTGCGCAGCCGCGACAAGGAGCCGGAACTGGTTGAGCGCAGCATCGACGCGATCGAGCGCAACGCGCTCGCCCAGGCGCAGCTGATCGCCGATCTGCTCGATATCAGCCGCATAGAAGCCGGTACGCTGCGCCTCGATCTGGAAGTGGTGAGCATCAAGCCCATCCTGGAAGCCGCGGCCAACACCATGCTGCCCATCGCCGAGAGCAAAGGCGTGTGGCTGCATTGCCGGCCGCTGCCCTTCGAGGTGCGTGCCGATCCGGCGCGGCTGCAGCAGGTGATGTGGAACCTGCTGTCCAATGCCATCAAGTTCACACCCAAAGGCGGCGCGGTGGACGTCAGCACGCGGCGCGTCGGCAACGAAGTCGAGATTCAGGTCCGCGATACGGGCGTCGGCATTCCGCGCGAATTCCTGCCGCAACTGTTCCAGCGTTTCAGCCAGGTGCGCAGCGACGGACCGCAGATCCATGGCGGATTGGGGCTGGGCCTGGCGATCGTCAAGCATCTGGTCGAAACGCACGGGGGACGCGTAGCCGTCGACAGCGAAGGGGAAGGCTGCGGCACCGTCGCCACGGTCTGTCTTCCTCTGGCCGAGCCGGCCCGCGTGGCCGAACCGCATCACGAGTACGACCGTTTACCGCCGGTCTCGCTGCAGGGGGTGAGCGTGCTGCTGGTTGACGACGACGCCGACTCGCGCGAAGTGGAGGCGCTCGTCATGGCGGGTTACGGCGCGGAGGTGCGCGGCGCACGATCGGTGGACGAGGCCTGTACGCTGCTGCGCAAGCAGGTGCCGGACGTGCTCGTGGCGGATCTGAGCATGCCGGAGAAGGACGGCTTCGATCTCATACGGAGAATACGGCAGGACGAGGACGCCTGTGTGCGAGCGCTGCCTGCCATCGCGCTGTCGGCGCTCGCCAGCGCGGAAGACAGGACGCGCGCCATCGTCAGCGGCTTCGACCTGCATCTGTCCAAACCCGTGGAACCGCCGGCGCTCGTCGAAGCCGTCGCGCGTCTCGCCGCGCGTTACGGAAATCAGGGAACGCCGCCCGGAGGAGCGGTACCGCAATCGAAGACGGTGACGGAAGGTGGGCCTTACTTGCCTTCGGACTCGGATGCCAGCGGCCGCTGAACGGCGGTGAGAAAGCGCACAATCGGCGGCACGTCGCCCGTATCGGAGAACGCTGAACCGGCGGCGGGGGCGAGCTGAGCCGTCGCCGCCGCGCCGATGAGAGTGTGAAGGAAGGGGCGCGCGAGCCGTAGACGCATCGGACCCGTGTTGGTGTCGAGGTCGAGGATGGTCGCGCAGCCGTCGTCGGACGCCTCGCATTGGAGGATGCGTACCACTACGTGCTCGTGAACTTCGCCTGCCGAACGGTTCATGGGATGTGCTCGCACAACGTCTGTGCGTGCTATTGCAATAGCGGTGCCCACCTCCGCGGAGTGGCTGCAAAAGTGTTCGGCTTTCCGCTCCTCCGTACGTATTCCGCAGCGCGCCGACAAGCGCGCGGTAGTCGCGAAACCCAATCCTCCCTCCGGCCGGTCGATCGCCCCCGTTCTGCGTTACCCGCCCGAACAGTGCGTCAGCGTGCCCGCGGTTTGCGAAGCCCCGCCCAATCGTCAACTTTTGTCCCATCGGCGCGTAGGAGCAGTCCGACGTCCGGTTGGGCGCTGCACCGATATATCCGTCGGCGTCCTGCCGCCTACCATAGCTCCCTGTCGTCACGCTCGTGACGATCTGAAAGAGGAGTGTATGAAGCCCCACCACGCGTTCCGTCTTACCTCGCCGCTCGAGAACATCGCCTCTGCCTCGCTGGACGGCGAACGTTTCGGCCTGATGTACGGACGCTCGCCGGGCATGCGTCAGGTCTACGCGCTGATCGACAAAGTCGCCCCGACCGACGCCACCGTGTTTGTCGTGGGCGAATGCGGATGCGGCAAGGAACTCGTCGCGCAAAGCATTCACTACATGAGCGCGCGTGCCGACCGGGCATTCGTGCCTGTGAACTGCGGGGCGATTCCCAAGAGCCTCGTCGAGTCGGAGCTGTTCGGCTTCGAAAAGGGCGCTTTCACCGGCGCTTCCCGGGTGCACAAGGGGCTGTTCGAGCAGGCGAACGGCGGCACGTTGTTCCTGGACGAAATCACCGAGATGGCGCCGGAGATGCAGGTACGGTTGCTGCGGGTGCTCGAAAGCGGCGCCTTCACGCGCGTCGGCGGCAGCGCCCAGATTCCGGTGGACGTGCGGATCGTCGCCGCGACCAATCGCGATCCGGTCCAGGCGGTGTCGGACGGTCGCCTGCGCGAAGACCTGATGTACCTCTGGGCGGGTTCCCCCTCCGACTGCCCCCGCCGGCGAAGCGTGGGTACAAAATCCTTGTCCTTGCTCGC
>QGUL01000181.1 GCA_003242425.1 Pseudomonadota bacterium
TTCACGGGCGGAATTCAAGGGCCACCGCCCCGTTGAGCGGGGGACCGCTGATAACCGTGGAAGAAATCTACAACGCCGCGCGCCGGGAGCTCCAAGCGCTGTGGAACAAAGTTAACGATTCAGGGGGAGCGCTCGCGGCCGCCGGACGCGATGCGTTCGCGGCGCCGCCGGCCGTCGACAGCCGCAAACCGGTTCCGCAAGGCATTCTGTTCGACGGCGCATCCGGGGCCACGCGCGACCATTGGAACGCCGCGCTCAAACTCGCCTGGCGCCGCAAGGGCGGCGACTGGCGGGACGCAAAAGGAGTGCCGCACGGCCGTTACGCCTATGCCGTGTTCAGCGTGCCGGGCAACGCCGGTACGCAGGAGATCCGCGTACCCGGTCTCGCGCCGCTCGTCGAACGCTGGCTCGCTCACGGCAACACCGGTCTGATGCTGCGTCCGCCCGGCGGCAGCGGCACCGCCGTGTTCGCCAGCCGCGAGCACGACGATCCGGCGCAACGCCCGCGGCTCGTCGTCGAAACCTCAAGCGGCCGCATCGAATGCCCCTGCACCGCGGATGTCGATCTGCCGCGCAGCACTTACAAAGCCACCGGCACCCACAAGTCGCTGTGGGTGACGAGCGACCGTTACGCGGCCCTGCAATTCGATCTTGCCGACGTGAAAGGCCCGGTGCGCGAGGCGACGCTCGTCCTCACCACCACCAAGCAATACGGCCTGACCAATCTCGACGTGATGGAGCTCATGCCGCCGCCCGTGCTGACCGCGCCTCACGGCGAAGTGGAATGGGGACTTGCGGCCGAAGTCGGCGAGCAGCGGCTCGACGGCCATCCCGACGTGCTCTTCTGGGGCGATTTCTCGCCGGCGAAGCGCAAGGCCTATACCCATTACTGGGTGCGCAACGCCACCTATCAGCGCGAGCCGGCGCTCGGCGGCGCGATTTCGGTACGCGGCGAGTTCGATCCCAGCGACAACGGCTCGATGTCCACGCGCATGCGGCTCACCAAATATCCGGGCGAAGGCCGCGCGCCCACCGAGCTCTACTTCCGCGCCTACCTGTATCTGGAAAAGGATTTCCTCTCCGAGACCGACGGCATCAAGATCCTCGGCTCGCTCGCCGCCACCTGGGAGAACCTCAACTACCAGAAGGAAGAGGACTGGGGCGGCGGCAAGAAGTGGAAGGAAGGCGTGGGCTCCGATCCCTGCACGGGCTACGGCTGGTCAATGCGCTTCGTCACCAACCAGAAGCCGGCCGACGACAATCCCTACAAGGAGCTCGCCTCGCTGGGCGTGCTCGCCTACTGGATCGGCCAGAAAGCCTACGACGGCGATTACGTCCGCATGGGCAACCTGTGCCTGCAGACCGAACGCTGGTACTGCATCGAACAGCGGGTGAAGCTGAACAGCATCTCCGACGTCGATCCGCGTACGCGCGAAGGCACGCCGAATCCCGACGGCGTCTTCGAAGTATGGGTGGACGGCGTGAAGGTCTACAGCAAGACCAACATCCGCTGGCGCAAGACGCCGGACTCGGTGATCCAGGACGCGCCCTGGCTCAACGCCTATCACGGGGGGCGTCGCAAGCCGAAGACCACGCACCACTATCGCGTCGCCAACGTCGTCGTCGCGAAACGCTACATCGGGCCGATGAAGGCCGGCGGTTCCGACATCCGTCCGGTCGCCGCGCTCGCCGCCAATTCCTCTTGGCTGCCCGAGCCCGGCCACATGGTGAAGCTGCCCGCGCAGAACAGCTTCTACAGCGTCGATCCCTGCCCGCGCTCCGATTGCAGCTACAACCGCGGCGGTGGCTTCAACTCCAGCGGCAACCGCTATGTCGTCGATGCCTTCTCCGGCGGCGTCTTCAATCCCTGGTACTCGAATTACGGCGCGCTCGTCCTGCACGGCGGCGGCCACGGCGATTCGGGCGAAAACTCGGTCTACGTGTTCGACCTCGACACCATGAAGTTCGCACGACTCACCGATCCCTACGAGCCGGTGGACAAGAGCGCCAAGAGAAACATCGACCGCAAATACGGCGAACATCCGGACGGTTCGCCCGCCAGCGCGCACACCTACGACCTGCTCGCCATCATTCCGCCCGAGATGGGCGGCGGTCGGCAGGGGAGCCTATTGCGGCCGATCAGCCTCGCCGTGCTCGGCCCGGCGCTCAACATCCCCTGGTCGCACGCCTACGACTTCGCCGAAGGCAGGTGGTCGCGCTATTCCAAAAACGCCTGCCCCATGCGCGTGCACGCTTCAGGCGTACAGATGTGCGCGCTCGACACCCGGCGCAAGCGCGTGTGGCATTTCATCGGCGGCGCGAGCCAGGCCTGCTATCTCGATCTCGAAACCCGCGAACACGTCGCCGGCCCCACCAACCGCCCCGGCTTCGGCGCCACGGCCGATACCGCGATGATGGTTTACGTGCCCGAACGCGACCTGCTCGTCGCAAGCGGCACAGTCAAGGGCAAACAACGCATCGGCTGGTTTAACCCCGCCAAGATCGAAGAGGGCTGGCGCTATGCCGAGCTCAGTCAGGCCCTGCCCGCCGACTACACCACCGCCATCGGCTGGTCGCCCGACACGCAAAGGCTTTACTTCTACTCGCGCGCAAGCCGCACCGACATCTACGAAATCGAAATCCCGGCGAACCTGAGCGCGCAATGGAAAGTGACGTGGAGACCGATACTCGGCGAGGCCGCCGGCACGCTCGACTGGGGAGGGAGAAATTCAGGAGGGCTCTACAAACGCTGGGACTACGTGCCGGCCTTGAAGTGCTTCATCTTCATGCCGCGGGCGCGGGAGACGGGCGTCTATCTCTACCGCCCGCATGCGCCGACGACGAAAGGTTAGCGTCAAAGTTACTTGTAGAAAACAGCCAACCAAATGGTTATGTCGTCCGGGTCCGTCCAGGCGACTTTGTGTCTGATGTGCGCTGGGATGTTGACGTAATCGCCCGCCGACATCTCACATCTCGAACCGTCCTCGAACTCCAAGGTCGCCCTTCCTTTGACGACCATCACCCATTCGTTCTCATCCTGGTCGTACCAGCCCGTTTCAGGTGAGGTATGCCCTTTCGAGACAATACGCTCGATTCTCACCGTCGGAGAACGAACGATGTCTTCGAAAACTTCCACGCTCAGGTCTTCTGGAAGTGAATCGAATATGTTTTTTTGACTCATGCTTTGAAATTTAAGTGGCAGTTGAAGTACCCGGCCGTTGTAGCCGATGCAAAGCGACGCTTGCAACGGTCCGTGTTGACTGAGATGTTAGGCCCACACAACTTGCAGAGTAGGGCTAACACTACGATCACCATGCGCGAACCCCAAGAATGGCAACTGTATAAGCGCCGACGCACAGCGGCAAAATGAACTCAAAGATAATCCGCAGCCATGCGACCACGGGTGCTTTCTGCCAATACCAATAGATAGGGGGCACCGATTGATGAATTTCGTCCTCCGCCATTTGATCTTCAAGAGTCCAGTTTGATGACGCCCTCTCGGCAGCAACCCTATAGTCGTAGTACCGCTTTCTCCACATGAAGAAATCCGCTGTCGCGTAGATGCAGAACGCAAACTCCATATAAACAACTACAAGGGCAAGCAGTATGAGGAATGCAGTCTGTTCCGGAGTATTGAAGTCGAGTCCTAACTCAGAAATGCGCGTGGGGACCAGACCAACATGGCCTACTAACAAGCCAACAGTGCTCGCGATGAGTAAGTTGCGTCGTTCAGCGCGCGATATTTGGCTGAGCGGGTCGGCGAGAAATGAGCTTGGGTCTACTTCCGACATTTCTTAGGCCTAGCGGTTGAAGTGAGGGGCCGGCTGCGAGCAAGCGCAGCGCCGCTTGCAGACGGTCCCCTCGACTGAGTTGTTAGCCGATATCACCTAGCCGCCTTTAGCTTCTCGATCGCAGCCAAAAGTTTTTGGGCAGCGGCTTTCGCCTTTTGCGGCGACTCACAATCGCTGGACTGAATGCGCTCGATGTGCACGCCCTCGTGCTGCAGCATGGTGGTACGAGCGTGCGCTTCAGCCGGGGTTTCTTGGTGAACGGTGTCTCCGTCAACCTCCACGACCATGCTAATGCCGCTATGGACGATAAAAAAATCCGGTTCAATGCGGCGGTAGCTTTCGCCGCCACGAACAAAAACAGCGAGCGGAGCACAGGACACCCCGCACGCTTTCAGGGCCCGATACAGATGTATTTCCGCCTGAGACCGAAAAAGCAGACCGTCGACGGTGAGAGGAGCCACGTTGTTCGAGCGAACGCAGCCTTGATTCGAAGTCTTTGATCCGGTAAGCCAAGCCGCCGCCTTTTCGCGCCACTGCGGGTCCTCGACGACAGCCGGGACAATCTTCACTTGAGTGAGATGGTCGCTCGGAAACTGGTCTAAAAAAATCTGTGCTTTGTCGAGAATGGCTTGCTCTATCAAGCCCATGCCCTCTTGGAGCTGAGGATAGAGATTTAGCGGGACGTGCAGGTACAACGAGTACGTCGTTGTGCCCCCGTTCCAGTTGTCGTAGTTGGTCTCAACCAGTTCTGGAGAAGAGTAGGTGAGGACCGCGACCTCCCTAGCTGCGCCCTCCGCAGCGAAAAGGCGAGCTAACGTACCGAGGATGGCCTCGGGGTTGGCGAAGAAGCGCGATTGTATACCTGTCATATCGGCTAACGGTTGAGCTCAGGCGACGCCGAGCGGCACAGCCGCGAGGGAACCTGCAAGCGCAGCTTGCAGGCGGTCGCCTGGAGCGAGATGTTAGGTGCAATCATTTGCGTCGTAGGAG
>QGUL01000182.1 GCA_003242425.1 Pseudomonadota bacterium
GCGCTCGCCGTCTTCCGCCACCTGCACAGCCTCAGCCTGCGCTTCCATCTGGAACGCCAGACGGGCGGGGTGTCGCGCGACATCGAGCGCGGCACCAAGGGCATCTCGACGCTGCTGTCCTATCTGCTGTTCTCGATCATCCCGGTGATCCTGGAGTTCAGCCTGGTGGCGGCGGTGCTGCTGGCGCAGTTCGACTGGCGTTTCGCCGCCATCACCTTCGCCGCGGTCGGGGTCTACATGGTGTTCACCTTCCTGGTGACGGAGTGGCGCATCGCCATCCGCCGCCGCGCCAACGAACTGGATTCGCTGGCCAATACCCGCGCCATCGACAGCCTGATCAACTACGAGACGGTGAAGTACTTCAACAACGAGGAGTTCGAGGCGCAGCGCTACGACCAGAACCTGCGCAGCTACGAAGCCGCGGCGGTGAAGACCGAAGCCTCGCTCGGCCTGCTCAACATCGGCCAGAGCTTCATCATCGCCATCGCGCTGACGCTGCTCATGGTGCTCGCGGCCGAGGGCGTGGTGGAAAGAAAACTGACACTGGGCGATCTGGTGCTCGTGAACGGCCTGCTGATCCAGCTCTACATCCCGCTCAACTTCCTCGGCATGGTGTACCGCGAGATCAAGCAGGCGCTGGTGGACATGGACCGCATGTTCGGCCTGCTCGAACAGCACCGCGAAATCGAGGACCGGCCCGACGCCAGGCCGCTGCCGGCGGGACCTTTGACGGTGCGCTTCGAGAACGTGAGCTTCGGCTACGACCCGAACCGCCAGATCCTGTACGACGTCAGTTTCGAGGTACCGGCAGGCAGCAAGGTGGCGGTGGTCGGCCATTCGGGTTCGGGCAAGTCCACGCTCGCGCGGCTGCTGTACCGCTTTTACGACGTGTCCGCAGGGCGGATCACTGTAAACGGCATCGACATCCGCGAGCTCAAACAGACCGAGCTGCGCGGCGCCATCGGCATCGTTCCGCAGGACACGGTGCTGTTCAACGACACCATCGGCTACAACATCCGCTACGGCCGGCCCGAGGCCACGGACGAGGAAGTGGTCGCCGCGGCGCAGGCGGCGCATATCCATGACTTCATCGCCGGTTTGCCGGACGGTTACCAAACCCGGGTCGGCGAACGCGGGCTGAAACTTTCGGGCGGGGAAAAACAAAGGGTTGCGATCGCGCGCGCGCTCCTGAAGCGGCCGCGCATCCTGATTTTCGACGAGGCCACTTCGGCGCTCGACTCCAAGTCCGAGCAGGCGATCCAGGACGAACTGAACCGGCTGGCGCGCGGCCACACCACGCTCGTCATCGCCCATCGCCTCTCGACCATCATGGACGCGGACGAAATCATCGTGCTCGACCGCGGCCGCATCGTGGAGCGGGGCGGGCATCGTTTCTTGCTAAACCAGGGTGGGCTGTATGCGCAGATGTGGGCGCTGCAGCAGCAGGAGCGAGAGGCCGTCGAAGCGGCCGGAGCCGGAACGGATGCCCCGCACCCGGGTCGTTGACCTGGACGGCGGCGGGAGCGCTGGCGGGGAGCGGCAATCTTGCTCATTCTCCGCATCAACTTTTTGCTCCAAGTCATTCTTTCCGTTGCCGACTCGGCGCCGCGCTCGGTACACTGCGAGGCCTCTAGTGCGAGCGGATCGTGCTTCGAGGACGGGCATCTTTGCCCGCAGGTCTGGGACGGGGTTGGGGAATGAAGTCGAGCCGGGTGTGGACAGCCGTTGCGGCATTCGCCTTGTGGTGGGCGACGGTCACGGGCGCGTACGCGGCCCAGGATCGCACCGAACCCAAGCTGCGTTCCTCCGCCGTGCTGGTGATGGATCAGGAAACCGGCGAAGTCCTGCTCAGCCAGAACAGCGAGAAGGCGCTGCCGATCGCTTCGCTCACCAAGCTCATGACCGCGCTGATCACGCTCGAGGCGGGCTTGGATCTGGACGAACAGATCGCCATCACCGAAGAGGACATCGACACTCTCAAAGGCACCAGTTCGCGCCTGCGCGTGGGCAGCCGCTTCAGCCGCGACGATCTGCTCAAGCTCGCCTTGATGGCCTCCGAGAACCGCGCGGCTTCGGCGCTCGGCCGCAGCTTCCCGGGCGGCAAGGGCGCGTTCGTGGCGGCCATGAACGCCAAGGCGCGTGAGCTGGGCATGCATTCCACCCACTTCGTCGAACCCACCGGCCTGTCGAGTGCCAATGTTTCGAGCGCCGAAGATCTCGCCAAACTGGTGCGCGCGGCGCATGAGCTGCCGCTCATCCGCGAGTACTCGACCATGCCGCAGTACCAGGTGAAGATCAAAGGCCGTCCGGCGACCTTCGTGAACACCAACGCGCTGGTGCGCTCGGGGCAATGGGACATCGGGCTGTCCAAAACCGGCTACATCAGCGAAGCGGGGCGTTGCCTGGTGATGCAGGCGAAATTCAACGCCCGCCCGGTCATCATCGTGCTGCTCGATTCCTTCGGCAAATACACCCGCGTGGCCGACGCCAAGCGCATCCGCGCCTGGCTCGATCCCGACTTCCGGCTCAACAGCGAGCGCGTCGTCGCCTCCAAGCCGGCGAAGGCGAAGACCGCCAAGAAAGTCGCGACCAAGAAGAAACGCGTGCGCACCCAGGTGAAGAGGGCGGCGCGCTGAACGCCATGCGCGGCCGCCCCAGGCCGAGGGAACAGGGTGCGGACCTGCGGTTCCACGATCTGCGCACGTCCCGGAGTTCTTTCCTGGCCGATGCGCTGCGCGGCCTGGCCCGCTCACCGAAGCGCATCCCGCCGAAGTACTTCTACGACGCGCGCGGCTCGGCGTTGTTCGAAGCCATCTGCGCCCTGCCCGAGTACTACCCGACCCGCACCGAGATGGCGATCATGCGGGCGCACATCGACGACATCGCCCGATGTGTGGGCGGCCGCGCGCAACTGATCGAACTCGGTTCGGGCGCCAGTACCAAAACCCGGCTGCTGATCGAAACCGCCCGGCCGTCGCGTTACGTCCCGGTGGACATCAGCGAAGCGGCGTTGCGGGCGGCCTGCGCCCGTCTGCATGCGGACTATCCCGGACTGCCCATCCATGCCGTGTGCGCCGACTTCAGCCGTCTCCTGCGGCTGCGTCCGCCCATCGTCCGCGCCGATGCGCCGCGCGTGGTGTACTTCCCGGGTTCCACCATCGGCAATTTCAGTCCGGAGGAAGCGCTGCGCTTTCTGCGGCGGCTTGCCGCCTGGCTGGGAGGCGGCGGCAAGCTGCTGATCGGGGTCGACACCAAGAAGGATCCCGCCGTGCTGGAAGCGGCCTATAACGACGCGCAGGGCGTGACGGCCGCTTTCAACCTCAACCTGCTCGCGCGCATGAACCGGGAACTGGGCGCCGACTTCGAGCTTTCGCGCTTCCGCCATCGCGCCTTTTACGACCCGCGCGGCTGGGTCGAGATGCACCTGGAAAGCCTGGCGGCCCAGCAGGTGCGCGTCGGCGGGCGAATGTTTACTTTCGCGGCCGGCGAAACCGTCCATACTGAAATCTCCTGCAAATACGCCGTGTCGGAGTTTCAGGGCATGGCACGAGCGGCCGGCTTAGAGCCGCTCGCGGTCTGGACCGATGCCGACGGCTGGTTCAGCGTGCACCTGCTGAGCGTACGCGGCCCGCGCTAGGCGCCAGACCGGCTTCCGGCGCAAGCGTTCATGGCCAGACATTTCTTCCGCCGTGTGCTGCCCGACCCGGACTGGGCGGCGCGCCAGCGCTTTCTTGCCCGGCTGGGACCGCGCATCGGCGATCCGCGCCTGTGGTACGTCAACAGACGTTCGATCGCCATGGGGCTGGCGGTGGGGGTGTTCTTCGGCCTGCTCGTACCCACGGCGCAAATGCCGCTGGCGGTCTTGCTGGCGCTTTTGCTGCGCTGCAACCTGCCGGCCGCGGTCGCGGGTACCTTCGTCAGCAACCCTTTGACTTTCGTACCGATCTATCTTGCAGCCTACCGGATCGGCGCCGCCTTGCTCGATCTGCCCCATGACGAGAGCTGGACGGCCATCCTCGATCGGGAAGCGGAAGGTTTCAGCGCCAGGTTGCGGCTCTGGTGGGAAGCCGCCTATGCCGCCGGCAAGCCGCTGGCTTTGGGGTTGCTGCTGCTGGCCGGCGGCGGCGCGCTGGCGGTGTACGGAATCGTGACCTTCGTCTGGTGCAACAGCGCGCAACGCCGCTACCGGCTGCGCCGGGCTGGCCGCGCCTGGAAGCGTGACAGAGTTGGCAGATGAGACATCCTGCCGGTTCTTGTGGTTAGAATAAAAGAAACAATAATGCCTGCATAAAAACGGCTACTGATAACCAAGGCGCGCATCAGGGATCCACTCCAGGGTGCGCATGTTCGATCGCAAACAAAGGAGACAAGCATGAAGGAGGTGAAGGAGGCAAAAAAGCCCGTCGCATCGCGCCGTAAATTCCTGACCGGAGCGGTTGCGGCTGGCGCAGGGGCGGCCACGCTGGGCTTCCCTGCAGTGGTGAAGGCCCAGGGCCCGATCACCATGCGCTTCCAGAGCACTTGGCCCACCAAGGATATCTTCCACGAGTTCGCCCTCGACTTTGCCGCCAAGGTCAACGACATGGCGGGCGGCGATCTGAAGATCGAGGTGCTGCCGGCGGGCGCGGTGGTGAAGGCCTTCGACGTGCTCGACGCGGTGAGCAAGGGCACGCTGGACGGCGGCCACGGCGTTATCGCGTACTGGTACGGCAAGAACTCGGCGGTGGCGCTGTGGGGCTCGGGTCCGGCCTGGGGTATGGACCCGAACATGTTGCTGGC
>QGUL01000183.1 GCA_003242425.1 Pseudomonadota bacterium
CTGCGACGACACCCGCAGCCGAGTGGCGTTTCCGAACGGGATGCGCTTGGCCAAGCCCGCATCGTCGCGGTTGAGCAGGCTGGCAGGGTAGGCGGTGAGGGTGTGGATCTGCAGGAACATCGGTGTCACTCCTTGGCGTTGTCTCGCGGCTGATGGCGGTAGAAGGCTTGGGCAATGCGTCGGCACACGCGTTCGCGCGCTGGTGCGTCGGTGGTCAACAGGAAGGTGGCGGCGTCGAGCCAATCGAAGCTTTCGTTCTTGGCGGCGAGAAAGCGCACCATGCTCATGAACAGCTCGACGCGCAGATCGTCCGGTGCGCCGAGCAGCCGCTCCAGGCGCGCTTCCGCAAAGCCAGACTCTGCGAGTGCCCGGCCCAGCGGGCGTTCTTTGCGATGCGACGAGGCGCCGAGGGTGGCCAAGCCCCAGGCCAGCGCCATCCATGTCGGAGCTTGGGCCTCGGAAGGAAGAGCGTCGCCCACGTGGCGCAGCCACAGCCGATAGAACGCGAGCGGCATCGGTTGATCCGGCGACCAGCGTTTGAGCGCGGCCCGGTCACCTGTGGGGTAGTGAGGGTGACCGATCACGCCGGCCACGCGGCCGACGGTGGCGGCGAGCGACGATTCGCCCGCTTGGGGTTCGGCAGAGAGCGTCATGCGGTGAGCTCCTCGTTGGTTTCGATGTGTTGGGCGGACACGGAAGTCGGCACGGACAGGCCCTTTTTGCGCAGCACGCCGGCGAAAGCGCGGTGCGCCTCGGTGATGGCGCGGTAGCGGCGGTTGGAAGGGAGTGGCAGACGCGTGTGGGCCTCCTCGAGCAGCTCGCGCGCTTGCTGCACCAGCGCGTGCTGCCAACCTTGCCGGACGGCCTCGCGGTTTTCGTCCACCGCCCGCCACAGCGTGGGGAAGTAACTGGCCTCCCAGCGTTTGCCGAAGTCGGCGCGGGTGCGGTCCACCCAGCGCTTCACGGCGTCGCGGTCGAAGTCCGCGGTTTCCGGCCCGCCTTCCGCAAACACGGTCAAGGCCGTGCGCAGGGCCGCCATGACGCCGCTGGCATCGGTCAACAAGGACTGCGCGAAATGCGCAAGCGTGTCGCGACTGGCCGCCGAAAACAGCGCCATGCGCGCTTTGGGCGGCACGGGCAGTTCGACACGATGAAAACCTTCCGTCGTGCCTTGGCCGCGGACAAGCACGCTGGCGACAAACCAACCGGGCTCATTCCCGGGGCGGGGCCTTTGCAGCGCGGTGAGCTCGAAGCCTTGCTCGAAGAGCAGATCGGTGAGGCGGTCGGGCGTGAAACCCGCGGCAGGCAGGGTCAGCGCCGAGCGGCCCTTCTTCTTGTCTTCGGTGTTGAGCGGAATCCACGGATCACCGACGTCGCCGCTTTCAAGGTTCTTCGGCCCGATCTGTCGCGCCTTGCTGGTGGCGCCCAGCGCGATCACTGCGCCGTCGGGCGTGCGGTACAGGCGCACCGGCCGTGTTGCCTCGATGAACCACGGCTCGAGATCGTGCAGTCTGTGCTGGTGGCCCTCCCGGTTCCAACGAGTGAGCCAGGTGAGCACGGTGCCTCGCGCGCTGAAGCCGTAGGCGGCCTGGGTCGATTCGCGCAGGCTGCGCAAGGCGCTCACCTCGTCGGCGAACCGCCGTGCAGGATGGAGGTCGCGCACCCACGCGACGATGGGGCGACTGGCGAAGCCGCCATTCATGCGCACGATGCCGTAGTTGCCCGCGCCCAGGAAGCCACTCGTCGTTTGATAGAGCAGCAGCGCGTAGAGCCACGCCTGCGCCTCATTCGCATCGACGCGGCTCATCTTGACGTCGTGGTTCTTGGAGGTGATGAGGACGTCGAGCTCGTCCGGCGTGCTGGCTTTGGGCTGGTAGCTCCACACACCGCGCTTCTGTTCCGCGCCGTAGTCCTTGGCCTCGGCCTCCCAACTCGACCACGGGTGTTGCAGGAACGCGGGCTTCGTGACGTCTTCCACTACCAGGCTCCAGGCCGTCTCCTGGCCGTCGGCCAAGTCCAGCAGCCCGTCGTGCCAGTAGGCAGGATCGGTGGGCAGCTCTTCGGTGGGGCGGCGCGCCTGGATGCTGGCCGCCACTTGCACGAGGAACACATGCCAGGGGTCGGCCTGGTGCGCCCGCAAGCCCGTGTAGCCGTCGACGGCGCCCTGCGCCAGCAGGGCATACAGCGTCGGCAGGCTCACATGGCGCTCGCCCTCGGGGGTGCGCACGCCGATGAGTTCGTCTGTCAGCAGGTCATGCATCGTCCTTCTCCAGGCCGAAACGGGTGTAGCGGAAGGCACGGTCGCCGAGCACGAACCGGAATCCCTCCGCATTGGGCTCGGCAGTCACGGTGTCTGGCAGTGGGGCGTCGGGCAGCCAATGCGCCGGAACCTGCACGCGTTCGACGGGGATGCCGAACGCCGAGCGGCAGGGCGCCGTCAGCGGCACGTCGAAAGTCGGGGTGCCCAGGCGGGTGACCACCTTCTCGGACTTGTCGCTGTAATGCAGATCGCCGAAGGGCTCTTCCTTGAGCACGGCACCGACGGCCGCGCGCAGCTCGGCCAGGCGGGCGCCTTCCAGCCAAGCGCAGTGCGGGCCCCATTCAGGCGGAAGTTCTGCCCAAGCCTCGGGGTGGGTCGTGCGCTCGATGAGGGCGCGGCTGTCCTCGGGCAGCACGATGGCGGTACGCGCGCTCAACTCCTCGAGCGTGCGCTGCAGGACACGCCCATCGTCGTAGACGCTGCCCAGGCCCGCGGGGCCCCGCAGAGTGCCGTCGCTGCGCAGGAAGCCCGCGAGGGGGGCGTGCGGCACCCGCACGCAGGCGCGCGGCGTGGCGAAGGGCTCGGGCCGCGCCTTGCGCTCGTGGCGATGCAGCCGGCCGAAGCGCTGCACCAGCACGTCCATCGGCGCGAGGTCGGTGACGAGCCAGTCGGCGTCGATATCGAGGCTTTGTTCGAGCGTCTGCGTGCCAATGAGCAGCAAGGGCCCATGGGGGGAATGCTTGCCCAGCGCGCTCGTCACGTGCGCGTCGAGACGCTCGCGGTCCTCGCGCGCGAAGCGGCCATGGTGCGGGCAGCGGATGCCGTCGAGCGCGAACAATGCGGGCAGCAGCGAAGGCGCAGCCGAAGCAAGATGTGCTTCCATGTGCCGCAGCAAGGCATTGGCTCGGGCCACGGTGTTGCAGACGACGAGCACCCGGGCGCCGTGCCGCAGTGCCTCCACCAGTTCCGGCACCAAGGGGTCGTCATCGGTGAGCGTGGGGCTGAGCGTCACCTCGACGCGCCGGGCGGGTCGCGAGGCGGGAATGGCACGGGGGCCGGCCTGCGTGCTGAGGGCGGGGTAAGGGCGTTGCAGCGCCTGCGCCAGCGGCAGCACAGGGCGCTGGAAGAAGGGCGCGGCAGCCGACTCGCCCAGCGTCGCAGACAGCAGCAAGGCCCAGCCTCCCCGACGCAGATGCCCGTCGAGCAGCGCACGCAGCACCTCCCGCATGTAGGTGTCGGAGGCGTGCACTTCGTCCACCACGAGCAGGTGCCGGTCCAGGCACACCGAGCGCAGCAGGCTGTGCTTGACCTGCAAGGCCGACAGCAGCGCCTGGTCGATGGTGCCCACGCCGATGGGCGCGGCCAGGAAGCGTTTGGGCCGCTCCGCGGACCATAGTTGCTCGCGTCGGGCATCGCGGATGCTGTCGTCCCACAAGGTGCCCGCGGGGTTGGGCAGCACCGGTGTGCCATCGGCCTTCACATAGCCAGGAGCGGCCAGCAGCACGGGGCTGGGGCGGGCGTGGGGCTCGAAGGCCGCGTCGATGGCCTTGCGCACACGCTCGTACAGCTCGCGCGCCGCCACCCGCGTTGGGAGCGCGAAGTAGAGGCCATCCACCACGCCCGCGGCATACAGCCGGAAGAACCACGCCAGCGCCGCCTCAGTCTTGCCGGAGCCTGTGTCCGACTCGATGAGCAGCAAGCGGTGGCTCTCTTCGACCGCCAGTTCTTGGGCCAACTGTTTTTGCAACGGCGACGGATCGAACCCGAACGTCGCGAGAAAGCTCTTGGACTGCCGCGACGGAGGCGGCGCCAAGCCGATGGCCCGCAGGGCGCGGGCGGCGGCGTCACGGGCGAGCGCTGCGCGGTCTTCGTTGGGCGAGGCGCGGTACGGAAAGAACTGCGTGTCCGAGCCGATCCAGTCGGCCAACATCACCAGGCCCGCGAAGCGATGCTGCAGGACCGGCGTGGCAACGAGCGGCGCTCCATCGGGTTGGAAGGCTGCAGGGAAGGCTTGCCGTGCTGCCTGCGCGAGCGCGACCAATGCGCCCATCGGATCGTAGCCGTGGGCGGGTTTCCAATAGCGCACCGCGCGGGCAGCCCCCGACGCCTGGTAATCATTGCCGGACACCGGCCGGCCGTGGTGGGAGATGGCCGCGAGCAGCATCGCCATGGCCGCTTCACCGTCGCCACCGAACCAGCCGCACAGGTCGGCCAGCAGCTCGCGCCACGTCGCCGGCCACTGCTGTTCCAGCTCACTGAGCAGCGTCAGGGCCTCCAGCACGTGGCCGGCGGTGTCACGGGCCTGCGGGTCGGCCTTGGCCTGGAAGCCCCAGTTGCACTTGCCGAGGTCATGCAGGAAGGCAATGATGGCCAACCGGTCTTTGAGTCTTTGGTCCAGCTCACCGAGCCGCGCCACGTTCTCGATGTCGAGCAGGGCGCGGAAGACCAGGGCCACATCCAAACAGTGATCGACGAGTGGGGGACGCTTGCAGAGAGGCCCACAGACGTACCAA
>QGUL01000184.1 GCA_003242425.1 Pseudomonadota bacterium
CGGTTTAAATTCGCCCTGCCCGGGATCTCCCCCGGTTTTATGACCCCGGCCCCGTCGTCCCTACGGGTGGTCGGGGCACGGGCGCCGCGCTCGATCACCTGCACAACGGCGAGGAAGGGATCCACGCGCGCGGGATCGAAGTCGCGGATGCCGGCGTTGCCGATCGCCATCAGCAACCGGCCGAGGTTCGGGTCGGAGGCGAAGAACGCGGTTTTGACGAGCGGCGAGTTGGCGATGCTGCGCGCCACGCGCAGCGCCTCGTCTTCGTCGGCCGCGCCGTTGACGCACACCGTGACGAACTTGGTCGCCCCTTCGCCGTCGCGCGCGATCGACTGCGCCAGCACCACCGCGACTTCGGTGACCGTTTCACGCAGGCGCGCATAAGCGGGCGAAGCCTCCGCGATCTCCGCAGCGGGCGCCTGCCCGGTGGCGATCAGCACGAAGGAGTCGTTGGTCGAGGTGTCGCCGTCCACGGTGACGCGGTTGAAGGAGGCATCGGCCACTTCGCGCACCAGCCGCCGCAGGGCCTTGCTCTCCACCTTGGCGTCGGTGGCGATGAAGGCGAGCATGGTCGCCATGTTGGGCTGCAGCATGCCCACGCCCTTGGCCATGCCGGTTACCGTGACCGTGACGCCGTCGATCTCCACCGTGCGGCTCGCCGCCTTGGGCACCGTATCGGTGGTCATGATCGCCTGCGCCGCATCGGCCCAGTTTTCCGGCCCCAGGTTGGCGACGCACTGCGGCAGCGCGGCGACGATGCGGTCCACGGGCAGATGTTCCAGGATCACGCCGGTGGAGAAAGGCAGCACCTCGTCGGGCGCGCACCCGAGCTGCTGCGCCACCGCCTCGCAGGTGGCGCGCGCCGCCTGCAAGCCCTGCTCGCCGGTGCCGCAATTGGCGTTGCCGGCATTGACGACGAGCGCGCGCATTTGATCGCGGGCAGCAAGCCGCTCGCGGCAGATCCGCACCGGTGCCGCGGCGAAACCGTTTTGAGTAAACACGCCCGCGACGCGCGCACCGGGCGCCAGGCGCATGAGCATAAGATCGCGCCGCCCCGGCTTGCGGATGCCGGCCGCGGCGAACCCCAGTTCCACGCCCGCCACGGGTCTCAGCGCGGCGGGATCGGGAGCGGTGAGATTGACAGCCATAGGGAAACGAGACGTGGATGCGGCCGCTCAGACGAGCTTGCCGTGACAATGCTTGTATTTCTTGCCGGAGCCGCAGGGGCAGGGTTCGTTGCGGCCGACCTTGCCGGTATTGCGGATCGGCGCGGCCTTGGGCGGCGCGCTGGCGGCAAGAGCCGCCTCTTCGGCCTCGGCGCCGACCAGCGCCTCCTCGAAGCTTGGATGATGGTATTGCAGCTTCTCCGGCGCGGGCGCCTTGGGCTCCAGCGTCTCGGGCCGGATCTGCTCGGGCGCCTGCAGCTGCAGGCGCATGAGAATGCGCGTCGTCTCCAGCTTCACCGTCTCGATGAAGGTGCCGAAGAGCTCGAAGGCCTCGCGCTTGTATTCCTGCTTGGGGTTCTTCTGCGCATAGCCGCGCAGATGGATGCCCTGGCGCAGGTGGTCGAGCGCGGCCAGGTGCTCGCGCCAGTTCATGTCGAGCGTCTGCAGGAGCACGCTGCGCTCGATCTGGTTCACGATCTCACGCGGCGCCACCGCCATGCGCTCGTTGTAGTGCCGGTCGGCCTGCTCGATGATGCGCTGCAGGAGGTCTTCGTCGGTCAGCTTGCTGTCTTCCTCCAGCCAGCGGCGCACCGGCACCTCCAGGCCCAGCTCGGCGCGCAGTGCGTTCTCCAGCCCTTCCAGATCCCACTGCTCCTCGACGCTGTCCTCCGGCACATGGGCGCGGAAGATGTCGGTCACGACGCCGTCGCGCAGCGACTTCACCTGTTCGCTCACGTCCTCGTGTTCGAGGATCTCGTTGCGCAACTGATAGACGTTGCGGCGCTGGTCGTTGGCGACGTTGTCGTATTCGAGTAGCTGCTTGCGGATCTCGAAGTTGTGCGCTTCGACCTTGCGCTGCGCCGACTCGATGGAGCGCGTCACCAGCGGGTGTTCGATGGGCTCGCCCTCGGGCATCTTCAGGCGTTCCATGATCGCCTTGATGCGGTCGCCGGCGAAGATGCGCAGCAGCGGGTCTTCGAGCGACAGGTAGAAACGCGAGGAACCCGGGTCGCCCTGCCGGCCCGCGCGCCCGCGCAGCTGGTTGTCGATGCGGCGCGATTCGTGGCGCTCGGTGCCGATGATGTGCAGGCCGCCCGCGGCGACGACCTGGTCGTGCAGCGCCTGCCATTCGTCGCGCAGCGCCTTGATGCGCCGTTCCTTCTCGGCGGGATCGAGGTCCGGATCGGCCTCGATGAACTCGATCTGCTTCTCGACGTTGCCGCCCAGCACGATGTCGGTGCCGCGGCCGGCCATGTTGGTGGCGATGGTGATCATCTTCGGCCGGCCGGCCTGGGCGATGATCTGCGCCTCGCGCTCGTGATGCTTGGCGTTCAGCACCTGGTGCGGCAGCTTCTCCTTGTCGAGCATCTTCGACAGCAGCTCGGAGTTCTCGATCGAGGTCGTGCCGACCAGGACCGGCTGGCCGCGTTCGTAGCAGTCCTTGATGTCGGCGATGATCGCCTCGTATTTCTCCCGCGCCGTCTTGTAGACCTGGTCGAGGCGGTCTTCGCGGATCATCGGCCGGTGGGTGGGGATGACGACCGTCTCCAGACCGTAGATCTGCTGGAACTCGTAGGCTTCCGTGTCCGCGGTGCCCGTCATGCCGGCGAGCTTCTCGTACATGCGGAAGTAGTTCTGGAAGGTGATCGAGGCGAGCGTCTGGTTCTCGCTCTGGATCGGCACGCGCTCCTTCGCCTCGATGGCCTGGTGCAGGCCCTCCGACCAGCGCCGGCCGGGCATCAGCCGCCCGGTGAATTCGTCGACGATGATCACCTCCCCGTTCTGCACCACGTAATGCCGGTCGCGGTGGAACAGGTGGTGCGCGCGCAGCGCGCAGTTGAGGTAATGCATCAGGCTGACGTTCTGGGGATCGTAGAGGCTCCCCGAAGTCAGCAGGCCCGCCTCCGCCAGCAGTTGCTCGGCGCGCTCGTGGCCTTGTTCGGAAAGCAGCACCGTGTGCGCCTTCTCGTCCACCCAGAAATCGCCTTCGCTCTCCGGCGTCTCCTGGCGTCTGAGCTTGGGCGCGACGGCGTCCATACGCTGGTAGATCTCGGTGCGGTCCTCGGCCTGGCCGGAGATGATGAGCGGGGTGCGCGCCTCGTCGATCAGGATCGAGTCCACCTCGTCCACGATGGCGAAGTGCAGGCCGCGCTGGAAACGCTCCTCCACACTCATCGCCATGTTGTCGCGCAGGTAGTCGAAACCGAATTCGTTGTTGGTGCCGTAGGTGATGTCCGCGGCGTAGGCGGCATGCTTCTCCGAGTGCGGCATGCGCGACAGGATCACGCCCACCGACAGCCCCAGGAAGCGGTACAGCTTGCCCATCCATTCGGCGTCGCGGCTCGCCAGGTAATCGTTGACGGTGACGATGTGCACGCCCTTGCCGGTGAGCGCGTTGAGGTACGCGGGCAGCGTGGCCACCAGGGTCTTGCCTTCCCCGGTCCGCATCTCGGCGATCTTGCCGTCGTGCAGCACCATGCCGCCGATGAGCTGCACGTCGAAGTGACGCATTTTCAGCACCCGCTTGCCCGCTTCGCGCACCACCGCGAAGGCTTCGGGCAGCAGCTGGTCGAGCGTCTCGCCGGCGGCGTAACGGGCCTTGAATTCGCCGGTCTTCGCGGCCAGCTCGGCATCCGAAAGCGCGCTGATCTGCGGCTCCAGCGCGTTGATCCGCGCGACAGTCTTGCGGTACTTCTTGATGAGCCGGTCGTTACGGCTGCCGAAAATGGTCTTGAGGACCCGGGAGATCATGGAAATGGACAGGGAAAACGCGGGAAGGCGCTAGTCTATCACGCGGCCCCGGCCGCTCCCGCAGCCCCCTGCCCCGGACGGCGGCATCCGGCACGCTTGCCGCGCCGCCGGTCCCGCTCGACAATGCGGGCTTCTTCGACTACGGGTTTTCGTCGTGCGCGCCAAGCCTCTCAGTGACTTTCTGCGTGCGGGCCAGGGCGTCGGCGAACTCCTGCCTCAGGCCGAAAAGCTGCTCGCCCTGCGCAAGGCGGTCGCGCGTCTGTTGCCGCCCAATCTGCGCACGCTCGCGGAGGTCGCCAATCTGAAAGGCGACAAGCTCCTCATCCAGGCGGCCAACAGCGCCGCAGCGGCAAAATTGAAGCTTTACGCCCCCGGTCTTCGGGACGGGCTGGCCCGCGCGGGCTACCATATCGCCGCCATCAAGATCGAAGTCCGTCCGGCGGCGCCGGACCTTGCCAAGCGCACGCGCAGCCGCACCCTCCCGGAGCCGGCAGCGAAGGCGCTGCAGCAGCTGGAAGCGGAGTTGTCGGACGACTCGCCGCTGCGGCCAGTCATCAGCCGCCTGGCAACCAAGACGCGTTGAAGCTGCTTTTCAATGCCGGGGCCTGCGCGCCCCGGCCCAAGGAGTACGGAAATCACATGCGGAAAGTTCTGTTAACAGGTCTCGCGGCCGCCCTGGCGCTGGGCGGCTGCGCGAACATGGGCGATCGTGAACGTCATACCGCAATCGGGGCCGGCATCGGCGCGCCGCAGGGCGCGGCGACCGCGGCGGCAACGCATGCGGGAAAAAAGGGCCCAATGGGAGAACACGGGCCCGCAATCGAGACCGGCGGGGG
>QGUL01000185.1 GCA_003242425.1 Pseudomonadota bacterium
GCGAGCGCGAGGGCGCGAAGCTCGTGCTCGACGGCCGCGACTTGCGGGTCGACGCGTCGCCGGAGGGCTTCTGGCTCGGCCCGACGCTGTTCGATCACGTCACGCCGCAGATGCAGATCTACCGCGACGAGATCTTCGGGCCGGTGCTCGCGGTCGTGCGCGTGGCGACGCTCGACGAGGCGATCGCGCTCGTCAACGCCCATCCCTATGCCAACGGCACGGCGCTCTTCACCGAATCCGGCGGCGCCGCGCGGCGCTTCGAGAACGAGGTGCAGGTCGGCATGGTCGGCATCAACGTGCCCATCCCGGTGCCGGTGGCCTTCTATTCCTTCGGCGGCTGGAAGCAGTCGCTCTTCGGCGACCTGCACGTGCACGGCGTCGAAGGCGTGAAGTTCTACACCCGTACCAAGACCGTGACGACGCGCTGGCCGCACCAGGATACGCCCGCAGGCGGCTTCCACATGCCGACGCTCGGCTGATCAGCGTTCGGCGAGCGCGCTGAGGTACGACACCAGCTTGGTGTCGGCGAGCTCCGCACGGTGCAGGCGCGCAAGCCGCGTCACGCAGGCTTCGCCCTTGCGGGTGAGGTGGATTTCGACCCGGCGGCGGTCCTCCGCGCTGGGCTTGCGTTTCACCAGTCCCAGCTTCTCGCAGCGCGATACCAGCGCGACGGTGCCGTGGTGGTGCGATTGCAGCCGCTCCGCGAGCTCGCCCACCGTGGCCCAGTCGCGGCCGGGGAAGCCCTTGACGTGCAGGAGCAGCAGGTATTGCAGGGGCGTGATGCCTTCCTCGCGCACCGCCTCCTCGCTGAAGCGCAGGAAGCGGCGCAGTTGATAGCGGAATTCCGACAGCGCTTCGAATTCTTTTTTCTGCATGCTGGGATGATCCGGTGCCCGGCTCAGGCGAGGGCGCCAAGCCTAGCGGATTCGGCCAGTCTTTGCCGCAGGATCTGTTCCGTCCGCCGCAGGCTTTCGCGGCTGCAGCCGAGCCGCACCAGGCCGTTCGGGCCGGCATGGTACACACCCTGCTCGGTGACGACGAAATCCATGGGGATGTCGTGCGCCTGCGGATGGATGGTGGCGATGCGGCTCGCTTCGAAGGCGAGCGCGATCTTGAGCGGCTGCGGCGACATCGCGGCCAGGGTGCGGTCGTAGTAGCCGCCGCCGTAGCCCAGGCGGTAGCCCGCCTCGTCAAACGCGACCGGGGCGATGAACAGCGCCTGCGGCACGATGCGCCGCGTGCCTTCGGGATAGGGAATGTCCCACACGCCCCGGCGCATCGGCGCGCCGGGCCACCATTCGAAGAACTGCAGCGGCTCGCCCTTGGCCACCACCCGTGGCAGCGCGACGTTTGCCCCGCTCATGCGGAAATAGCGGATGGCATGGCGCCCGTCGACCTCGCCCTTGAAGGGCCAGTAGAAACCGATGCGCATCGAGGCGAGTTGCGGGAAATGCCTGATCAGCGACTGCGTGATGGCGTCGTTCCATTTCCGCCGGTCCTGTTCCGGGATGGACAGGCGCGTCTCGATCATGGTGGCGCGCAGGTTCCTGCGCCAGATGGACAGAGCTCTGGAAAGCGGCATGAATGTTCCTCGGGCTGTTCTGGACGATGTTGCGGGCGGGCCCGTCAGCGGGCCATTTTATATCACAGCGTGATATATTCGGGCCATTGCACGGACGGAGCCGGGTTTTTCGGGAAAGGAGCGGACGATGGTTGCAACCGAGGATGGAGCGACGATCCTGTATCACGATATCGTCGAGCAGGCGCCGGATGCGCTGATCCTCGTCGACGCGGACGGCCTGGTGCGGATCTGGAACGCGCGCGCGGCGGAAATCTTCGGCTATACGGCGCAGGAAGTGCTGGGCGGGCCGCTGGACGTCATCATTCCGGAGTCGCTGCGCGCGGCGCATTGGCAGGGTTTCCGCAAGGCGGTCGACACCGGCGTCACCAAGTACGGCGGACGCGTGATGACGACGCGTTCCATGCACAAGGACGGCCGCAAGCTCTATGTCGACCTGAGCTTTTCGCTGCTGAAGGACGCGACGGGCAAGGTGCTGGGCGCGCTGGCGATCGCGCGCGACGTGACGGAGTCCTATCAGGCGGCCCGGGCGCTGAAGGCCCGCGTAGCCGAACTGGAGGCGAAGCTGCAGGAAAGCGGCAAGGCGTCCTGAGACTCAGTCGCCGCTTTCCCCGAGCCGCCGCTCCAGCGCTTCCCAGCGCTCCAGCTTGGCGTCGAGCAGCCGCTCGATTTCCTCCACCCGCGCCTGGTCCGCCTTGATGGCGGCCGGGTCCTGCTTGTAGTAGTCGGGCGCGCTCATCTTCGCCGCGAGCGCCTGCTGTTCACGCTCCAGCGCTTCGATCTCGCCCGGCAGCGCCTCCAGTTCGCGCTGCTCCTTGTAGCTCAGCTTCTTCGGTTTCGGGCGCGGCGCGGGAGCCGGCGACGGCGTTTCCTTGCGCGTCTCCTTGGTGGCGGGACTTGGCGGCTGCGGCCGCTGCGCCACCCAGTCGCTGTAGCCGCCCGGATATTCCTTCCATTTGCCGTTGCCTTCGGCGACCAGCGTCTGGGTGGCGACGTTGTCGATGAAGGCGCGGTCGTGGCTCACCAGCAGCAGCGTGCCGTTGTATTCCTGCAGGGTGGCTTCCAGCAGTTCCAGCGATTCGATGTCCAGATCGTTGGTCGGCTCGTCCAGCACCAGCAGGTTGGCCGGACGCGCGAACAGGCGCGCGAGCAGCAGGCGGTTGCGTTCGCCGCCGGAGAGCATCGACACCTTCGAATGCGCGCGCCGCGGCGGGAAGAGGAAGTCCTGCAGATAGCTCATCACGTGCGTGCGCTGGCCGTTGACTTCGACCCAGTCCGAACCGGGGCTGATGGTTTCCACCACCGTGCGATCGGGATCGAGCTGCGCGCGCATCTGGTCGAAGTAGGCGGTCTGCAGATTGCTGCCCAGGCGTACCTCGCCTTCGTCGGGCGCCAGTTCGCCGAGGATGAGCTTGATGAGCGTGGATTTGCCAGCGCCGTTCGGGCCGATGAGCGCGAGCCGGTCGCCGCGCATGATGCGCAGGTTCAGGCGGTCGACGACGAGCTTGTCGCCGAAGCGTTTGCTGACGTCGGTCAGTTCGGCCACCAGCTTGCCCGAACGCTCGCCGGCGTCGAGGCTGAGCCTGATCTGGCCCATGCGCTCGCGGCGTGCGCTGCGTTCGCGGCGCAACTGTTCGAGTCGGCGCACGCGCCCTTCGTTGCGGGTGCGGCGCGCTTCGATGCCTTTGCGGATCCAGGCTTCCTCCTGCGCCCAGAACTTGTCGAACTTGCGGTTGGCGACTTCCTCCGCGGCGAGCTGTTCGGCCTTGAGGCGCTCGTAGGCGGAGAAGTTGCCGGGGAAACTGCGCAGCAGGCCGCGGTCCAGCTCGACGATGCGCGTGGCGACGCGATCGAGGAAGTAGCGGTCGTGCGTGACCACGATCGCCGAGGGCGTCTTGAGCAGCAGCTCTTCCAGCAGCTCGATGCCTTCGATGTCGAGGTGGTTGGTGGGTTCGTCGAGCAGCAGCAGATCGGGTTCGAGCGCGAAGGCGCCGGCGAGCGCCGCGCGCTTGCGCTCTCCGCCGGAGAGCCGCGTCATGCCCGTGTCGGCGTCGAGGCCGAAGCGGTGGAGGAATTCCACCAGCCGCGCTTCGATGCGCCAGCGCTCGCGTTCGTCGTGATGCGCGTCGAGCGCCAGGCGCCGCGTTAGGCTTTCGCGCAAGATGGGCGCCTCGGGCAGTGCGGGTTCCTGTTCGACGTACGCGATGCGCAGGGCGTCGGCGATCTTCAGCTCGCCGTCGTCGAGCGCCTGGCGCCCGGCGACGATCTCGAGCAGCGAGGATTTGCCGGTGCCGTTGCGGCCCACCAGGCCGATGCGTTCGCCCGCCTGCATGGACAGGCTCGCCCGGTCCAGCAGCGGCTGCATGCCGAAAGCGAGTTGGGCGTCGATCAGCGTGAAGAGCGTCATGCGCGGAAGATACCCGATGCGGCCGTGCGGCACATTGACCGGGGTTGCACGATGCCGGACCCTTGCCTGCATACTAGCGGTCGCCCGAACGAGGACCCGGAAACCATGAGCGGACTGCATCGCATCGTATTGGCTGCTACGCTCGTATGCGCGGCGGCGCCCGCGCTCGCGCAGGAAGGCAAGCTCTATCGCAGCGCGAAGCACGATTTCCGCGTCGTCACCCTTGCCCGGGGACTGGAGCATCCCTGGTGCATCGCCTTCCTGCCCGACGGGCGCAAGCTCGTCACCGAACGCGCCGGAAGGCTGCGGGTGATCGACGCCCAGGGGCGGCTGTCGCCGCACGCGGTGGAAGGTGTGCCGGAAGTGGTCGCGCGCGGCCAGGGTGGTTTGTTCGACGTGCTGCCGCATCCGCGTTTCGCCGAGAACGGGATGGTTTTCCTGTCCTACGCCGAGCCGGGCGAGGGCGGGCAGGGCACGGCGGTGATGCGCGCGCGGCTCGCCGGCGAAGGCGACAGGTTGCGGCTGGAAGACCGGCAGGTCATCTTCCGCCTGCAGCCCAAGAGCAGGACCAATCATCACTACGGCGGCCGGCTGGTGTGGGCGCGCGACGGCACGCTGTTCGTGACCCTGGGCGACCGCGGCGACATGGATCGCGCGCAGGATCTCGGCGATCACGCCGGTTCGGTGGTGCGCATCCGCGAGGACGGCAGCGTGCCCGAGGACAATCCCTTCGTGAAACGGC
>QGUL01000186.1 GCA_003242425.1 Pseudomonadota bacterium
GAGCTTTCTTGGGTGGGTTTTTTTCCTCTGGGCAAGTGGGTTTAACTTCTCGATCGAGTTCACCGGCGGCACGGTGATGGAGGTGAGCTACGACAAGGCCGCCGACGTGGACGGCATCCGCCGCACGCTGGAGCAGGCCGGCTACAGCGACCCGCAGGTCCAGAACTTCGGCTCCTCGCGCGACGTGCTGATCCGCCTGCCGCTGCGCGAAGGACAATCGACCGCGCAGCTTTCGCAGGAAGTGATGAAGGCGCTGCAGGCGCACGATGCCGGCGCGCAACTGCAGCGGGTGGAATTCGTCGGACCGCAGGTCGGGCGCGAGCTGGCCGAGAACGGGGCGCTCGCGCTGCTCGTCACCTCCCTCGGGATCATGGCCTATCTGGCGCTGCGCTTCGAATGGAAGTTCGGCGTGGCGACGGTGCTCGCCAACCTGCACGACGTGGTGATCATCCTCGGCTTCTTCGCCTTCTTCCAGTGGGAATTCTCGCTGCCGGTGCTGGCCGCGGTGCTGGCGGTGCTCGGCTATTCGGTGAACGAATCGGTGGTCATCGCCGACCGCATCCGCGAGAACTTCCGCAAGATGCGCAAGGCCTCGGTCACCGAAATCATCGACAACGCCATCACCCGCACCATCTCGCGCACCATCATCACCCACGGCAGCACGCAGATGGTGGTGCTCGCCATGCTGTTTTTCGGCGGACCGGCGCTGCACAACTTCGCCCTGGCGCTCACCATCGGCATCTGCTGCGGCGTCTACTCGGCGGCGCTGGTCATGGCCTCGATCGTGCGCTGGCTCGGCATCCGGCGCGAGGATCTGGTGCGCCCGGTGCGCGAGCGCAAGGAAGAAGCCGTCGTGTGAAGGCGGACGCGATGCCGCGGGGCATCGCGCCGCTCAGACCGCAGCGTCCGCCCGGGCCGGTTCCTCGACCGGCCCCACGTGCAGGATCTCCAGCTCCAGCGTCTGGCCGTTCGGCAGTTTCGCCTCGGTGAAGCTGCCCACCGCGCGCCCGAACAGGGCACGGCCCACGGGCGAGAACACCGACACACGCTTCAACGCCGGGTCGGCGTCCGCAGGCGCGACCAGCGTCACGCAGCGCTTGGCGCCGCTTTCGACTTCACGATATTCCACCGGCGCGTTCAGGCGCACCACGTCGGCCGGCATGCGCGCGGCCGCGACGATTTCGGCGCCGCCGAAGGTCTCGGCGACGATCGCCGCCGCCTGTTCGACCGGTCGGTCCAGCATCGCCGACAAGGCGCGTGCGTCGTCGGCGCAAATGATGATGTCTTCTGCTCTGTTCATGAGCGTCCTCCTTGGAAAGCTCGGAAAGCGCACATCCGGCCGACAAAACGACCGGGTTACGCTGGGTCAGGAGAGTTGCTCCCCGGCAGACGGCGTCCTCGGTTCCCTGGCGGGGCGGGCGCTCGGTCTACCGGGCTAGACCAAGAAAGGCTCGACTGCCCGGACAGCGCCGGGCGAGCAGTGGCGCCGCCGTACGCACGACAGCGCGCCGCGCGGCGAGCGGTGCGCGCGCGAACAGCGGTCGGATGTCGTACGGACGGTTCATCGTGAAAGGTCGAATGTGAAAGCTTCGCAGGCACACCATAGCACAGGCGGCCTGCTTGTCAACGGACCCGCCCGCCTTCATGCGGCGGGCAAATCCTGGGACTCAGATCCGGCGTGCCAGTTCCGCGGCCTTGCCGATATAGGCGGCCGGCGTCAGCGCAAGCAAACGCTCACGGTCGGCCTCGGGGATAGGTAAGGTCCGGATGAAGTTTTGCAAGTCCTCGCGGCCGATGCGGCGGCCGCGGGTCAGCGCCTTGAGCTGTTCGTAGGCGCCTTCCACGCCGTAGCGGCGCATCACGGTCTGGACGGGCTCGGCCAGCACCTCCCAGTTGGCGTCCAGGTCCTCGGCCAGCCGTTCGGGATCGGCCTCGAGCTTGTTCAGCCCGCGCAGGCAGGCGACGTAACCGAGCAGCGCGTAGCCGAAGGCGCTGCCCACGTTGCGCAGAACCGTCGAATCGGTGAGGTCGCGTTGCCAGCGCGAAACGGGCAGCTTGTCCGACAGATGCCGCAGCATCGCGTTCGCCAGGCCGAGGTTGCCCTCGGAGTTCTCGAAATCGATGGGGTTGACCTTGTGCGGCATGGTCGAGGACCCCACTTCGCCCGCCACCACGCGCTGCTTGAAATAGCCCAGCGAAATGTAGCCCCAGACGTCGCGGTCCAGGTCGACGAGGACGGTGTTCAGTCGCGCCAGCGCATCGAAGCATTCGGCCAGGCTGTCGTGCGGCTCGATCTGGATGGTGTAGGGATTGAATTCCAGCCCCAGCGATTCGACGAAACGCCGCGCGAAGCCTTCCCAGTCCACTTCGGGATAGGCCGCCAGATGCGCGTTGTAATTGCCCACCGCGCCGTTGATCTTGCCGGTGAGCGCGACGCCGGCCAGGCGCGCGCGCGCGCGCCGCAAGCGGTGCACGACGTTGGCCAGCTCCTTGCCGAGCGTCGTGGGCGTGGCCGGCTGGCCGTGGGTGCGCGACAGCATGGGCCGATCGGCCAGTTCGCGCGCCAGCGCCGCCAGTTTGTCCACCACGGCATCGATCGCCGGCAACAGCGCCCGGTCGCGCGCATCGCGCACCATCAGCGCGTAGGACAGGTTGTTGATGTCTTCCGAGGTGCAGGCGAAATGGATGAACTCGCTCGCCTTCACCAGTTCGGCGTTGCCCGCCACGCGTTCCTTCAGCCAGTATTCGATCGCCTTGACGTCGTGGTTGGTCTGCGCCTCGATCTCCTTCACGCGCCGGCCGTCGGCTTCGTCGAAGTCGCGGGCGAGCGCGCGCAACTGCGCGACCGATTCCGGCGTGAACGGTCCCACTTCGGCGATGGCGGGGTCGGCGGCAAGCGCCAGCAGCCACTCGATCTCGACGTGGACGCGATGGCGGATCAGCCCCAGCTCGCTGAAATAGGGACGCAGCGGTTCCAGCGATTTGTGATAGCGCCCGTCGAGCGGCGATAATGCGGTGAGAGGCGACAACGGCATGGCGGTGAACTACGACGCGGAAGGCATTGAAGGCGGCGCGAGTTTAACACGGCGCGGCCCCGCCCTTCCCGAACCTGCCTCCCTGGAGGAAGCGCTCGCCCGGGCACGCGCCTGCCGGCTGTGCGCGCCGCACCTGCCGCACGAACCGCGTCCGGTCCTGCGCGCCGCGCCCAGCGCCCGCGTGCTCATCGTCGGCCAGGCGCCCGGACGCAAGGTGCACGAAACCGGCATTCCCTGGAACGATCCTTCCGGCGACCTGCTGCGGCAGTGGCTCGACGTCGACCGCGAGACCTTCTACGACGAACGCCGCATCGCCATCATCCCCGCCGGGCTGTGCTTTCCCGGCAAAGGCCCGGGCGGCGACCTGCCGCCGCGCGCCGAATGCGCGCCCACCTGGCATCCGCGGCTGCGGGCGCATCTGCCGCACATCGAGCTGGTGCTGCTGGTCGGCGCCTACGCGCACGCCTATTACCTCGGCGCACGCCGCAAAGGCACGCTCGCCGACACCGTGCGCGCCTGGCGCGAATACCTGCCCGCCTACTTCCCCCTGCCGCATCCCAGTCCGCGCAACCGCCGCTGGCTGAAGCTCAACGCCTGGTTCGAAGCGGAAGTGATTCCGGAGCTGCGGCGGCGTTTTGCCGATGTCATACGGCGCGGCGGCACGGGTTGAGCTTGCGGCCGCCGGTATATAATCCGCCGCCCTCCGACTCAGTCTCAGACCGCGCAATCGAACATGAAGCTCATCGGCAACTTCACCAGTCCCTTCGTGCGCAAGGTGCGGATCGTCGCCGCCGAGAAGCGCATGGAATACGAATGGGAATTGGCGATGCCCTGGGAACCGGACAGCCAAGTGTCGCAGCACAACCCGCTCGGCAAGATTCCGGTCCTGATCCTCGACGACGGCACCACGCTGTTCGATTCGCGCGTGATCTGCGAATTCCTCGACAACGTCTCGCCCATCGCCAAACTGCTGCCGCAAGGCAACCGCGAACGTGTCGAGGTCAAGTGCTGGGAGGCGCTCTGCGACGGCATCATGGAAGCGGGCATCCTCGCGCGTCTGGAGCTCAACCGTAAAAGGAAGAGCGAGCGCAGCCAGGCGTGGATCGATCGCCAGATGGCCAAAGTGCAGCGCGGGCTGGACGCCATGGAAGCCGATCTCGCCAAGGCCGCCGGCCCCTGGTCCTGCGGCAACCATTTCACCCTCGCCGACGTCGCCATCGCCGCCTGCACCGGTTTTCTGGACTTCCGCTACCCCGACCTCGACTGGCGCGCCGACCGGCCGCATCTCGCGAAGCTCGCCGCACGGCTGGCCGAGCGCCCCTCGGTCGCGGAAACCGTCCCGCACGAATGAGCGCCGCGCCGCGGCGCGCGGCACGTCGGCTGCTATCCGTTCGGGGACGACAACCCAGGCGGCGTGACCGCCCGACACCCGGATGGATCTGCCCGCCCCGTTGCTCTTCCTTGCGCACCCGGCAGTGCAATACGGCCTCGCGCCGTTCCTCGCCGCGCTCTTCACCGTCATGGTCCTGCACCGCCTGCGCCTCGGCGGCTTGGCGCTCGCCGCGGCCTTCTGCACCGCGGTGTGGCTGACCGTCGCCTGGACGCGGTACCCGCCACGCCCCCTGCGCAAGCCATTCCTGTTCGGCTTTGTCACCCCCCCGCCCGCCTTCTTTTTCGTTTTATTGG
>QGUL01000187.1 GCA_003242425.1 Pseudomonadota bacterium
CGGCTTTTGTGGCCCTTGCCGGGCCCTTTTTCTCGGGTTACGCGCCCACTTCTTCTTGGACGCCGCGGTCTCCGGGCTTTTGATTGACATGAAATAGTTCCAGGCGGCGAGGTGACCGACCAGCGGCTTGGTATCGACGCCGCGCAGTTCCTCCTCGCCCACCGAGAAGGCCACCACCGGCACGTCGGTGGCCTTCAGGCCCTGGTTGCCCAGTTCCTTGTAGAAGGGCACGTTGGAGTCGCCGTTGATGGTGGAGATCACCGCCGTGCGGCCGCCTGCGGCGAATTTCTTGATGTCGGCGACGATGGTCTGGTAGTCGCTGTGCCCGAAGGGTGTGTACATCTCGAGGATGTCCTTCTCCTGCACGCCCTTGGATTTCAGGAAGGCGCGCAGGATCTTGTTGGTGGTGCGCGGATAGACGTAGTCGGTGCCGAGCAGCACGAAGCGTTTGGCGCCGCCGCCTTCCTCGCTCATGAGATATTCCACCGCCGGGATGGCCTGCTGGTTGGGCGCGGCGCCGGTGTAGAACACGTTCTTCGACAGCTCCTCGCCTTCGTACTGCACGGGATAGAAGAGCAGGCCGTTCAGTTCCTCGAACACGGGCAGCACGGATTTGCGCGACACCGAGGTCCAGCATCCGAATACCACCGCGACCTTGTCCTGCGTCAGCAACTGGCGCGCTTTCTCGGCGAACAGCGGCCAGTTCGAGGCGGGGTCGACCACCACCGGTTCGAGTTTCTTGCCCAACACGCCGCCGCTCGCGTTGATTTCCTCGATGGTCATCAGCGCGACATCCTTGAGCACCGTTTCGCTGAAGGCCATCGTGCCCGACAGCGAGTGGAGAATCCCCACCTTGATGGTGTCCTGGGCCGCAGCAGGTTGACTGAAGCCCAGGCTCAAGGCGGTGCCGGCCGCGATGAGCGAGGCGCGCAAGAAACTTCTGCGTTTCATCTTCATTCCCCCTAAGTGGTGCGCGATTGCGCCAACGCCCGCCTTAACAGCAGAACCTATGCCACGCCGCTCTGTGCGGAAAACATCAAGTGGAACAGCGGTCTAGACGAAAAATGCGGGCGCGGGGGAGAAAGGCGTTTGCGCCGTGTTGGTGCGCGCCTCTGGAAGCGGCACACGATCGGTGCGCGCGGATGTGAGACCTTCAGGTACGCCAGATGCGCAGCGCCTGGTCCGGCACTCCGCAGACGAGCGGACGCAGGATGCCGCGGGCCACGGCGAAGACTTCGCGCGCGTGCTCGGTCGAAGGGCCGAGATAGCGCACGAGCAACAATTCCTCGAAAGCGGTGACGGCGAGGCGTCCGCTCGCTGCGCGCAGCGCGCGCAGGGCTTCGATGGTCGCCGCGTCGATGGCGACGCCTGCTGCGAACAGCGTCCCGGCGACGGCTTCGCCGGCGAGACCCGCTGCGGAATCGAGCAGTCCGTCACCACCGTCGATGCGGCCCTGTTCGCACCACAGCAGCCGGCCGTTGCGGAAGATTTCGAAGCGTTGACGCACGTTGCCGGTGTCGAAGCGCTCGGAAGCGGCGGGACGGCCGAAGCAGTAGATCTCCCAGCCCAGGTAGCGCGCCGCTCCGGCGAGGTCGATGCGCGTATCGAGCTCCGCCGCCGTGCCCGGAAAGAAGATCGTCTCCTGCGGCAGCCATTCCAGGATGCCCGCCACGTCGAACAGCATGTGCTGTGCCGCGGTGCGGCCGGCCGAGCGGTACCACTTCGCCGCGCCGGGCGTGCTGAGCACGACGTGCGCGGCTTCGCCGACCCGCACCTCGAGCGCCAGGCGGTCGCCGCCGACGATGCCTGCCGGCGGATGCAGGATGTAGTTGTGGCAGACCGCCTCGCCTTCGGGATAGAGACTTTTCTGCACGACGAGCGGGCCGTTGTGCCGGCGCTCGCTCAGGACCGTGCGCGCCTCGCGCCGTTCGTAGGCGAGACGCAGCTGCGCGTGCCAGGACTCGGGCGGCAGTTCGCTCATAGCAGGTTGCGCACGCCGTCGTAAACGAGCTTGCCGCCCGTCAGCAACAGCAGGCCGTACGAGAGGCGGTAGAACAGCGTGGTGCTGATGCGCGTGCGCAGCCACACGCCGAGCGCGATACCGAGCGCGCCGACCGGCGCGAGCAGCAGGGAGGGTGAAAGGTTCCGGCGGTGCCGGCGCCCTGGCGGGGGGTGAGGTGGGGGCTCCAAGGGTTTGCCCCCGGGAAAAAACATGACCGGGGTGCCAGCCCGCCCCGGGGGCTCGGGCCGTTGCGGCAGCAGGTACACCGACAGCGGCGGCGCGCCGGCGTGGGCGACGAAGCTGGTGAAACCCGCCAGGGCGCCCCAGAAATAACCTTTGGCTCTGGTCGGGGGGCGTGCCGCGGCGGTGCGACGGCGGAAGCTATGCAGGACGAAGCCCACCGCGATCATGCCGATCAGGACGCGGATCCAGTCTTCGCTCAACGCGCCGAAGATCAGCGAGCCGATGAGGATGCCGACGAGGCCTGCGGGCAGGATGACGCGCATCTGCCGGCGATCCCAATGCCGCCGGTAGGCGAGGAAGGCCGAAAAATCCATCACGATCAGGATCGGCAGCATGATCGCCGCGGCCTGGAAGGGCGAGACGACCAGGCTCAGCAGGGGCACCGACAATCCGCCGGCGAGCCCCAGGCCGCCTTTGGAGATGCCGACCAGCAGCATGGTCGGGATGGCGACGACGTAGAACCAGGGGTCGGCGATGAATTCCAAGATAGTCGGAACAGGGCAGACGATCGGCCGCGAATTATCCCATGCGCGCCCGGCGTTTCGCGGCCCGGGCCGCGCATGACCGGCAATTTGCCGGCCGCTGCGGGCGCGGGGGGCAGCCGCGTTACAATTCGTGCCGCACCTCATGAATCTTCTCGCGCTCGAAACTTCCACCGACCGGCTTTCGCTCGCGCTTTGCACGCAGGCGAGCGAGTACGCCTATGACGCCGTGGTCGGTCAGCGCCATGCCGAGCTGATCCTGGCTGAAGTCGAAGCCCTGTTGCGGCAGGCGGGCATCGCGGTCCGCGAACTGCACGGCATCGTTTACGGCGAGGGGCCGGGGGCTTTCACAGGTTTGCGCATCGCCTGCGGCGTGGCGCAGGGCCTGGCGCTCGCGCTTGGCGTGCCGGTGCTGGGTGTGGGAACGCTGGAAGCCGTGGCCGAGGCCAGTGGACACGCGCGCGTGGTGGCCTGCATCGATGCCCGCATGGGCGAGGTGTACCATGCGGCCTATGAGAAAGGCGAAGGGGAATGGGTCGCGATCACGCTGCCCGGGCTTTGCGCGCCGGAAGCGCTTCCGCTGCCGGAAGGTGGCGGATGGGCGGGCTGCGGCAACGGTTTCGCCGCCTACGGTGATGCGCTGCGCGCGCGGCTCGGCGAGCGGCTCGCGGCGGTGCACGCCGACGTCTATCCGCAGGCGCGCGCCATGCTCCGTCTTGCCCGGCCGCGTTTCGAACGCGGTGAAGGGCGGCCTGCGGCGCAGGCCGTGCCCGTCTATTTGCGCGACAAGGTCGCTTTGAAGATCAGCGAACGATGAGTGCCGTATTCGCCGCCCATCCCGTTTTCCTGCCCATGCAACTGCGCGATCTGGACGAGGTCGTGGCGATCGAGCGCGAGGTCTACGAGTTCCCCTGGACGCCCGGCAATTTCCGCGATTCGCTGCAGGCCGGCTACGACTGCCGGGTCTATCGTGCCGCGGACAACGAGCTCATCGGCTACGGCGTCCTGATGACGGGCCTGGAGGAAGCGCATCTTCTTAATATCAGCATCGCGACCGCGTTCCAGGGCCGCGGTTACGGCGCGCAGCTCCTGGAACACTTCATCGCGCTGGCGCGGGAACGCGCGGCGCGGTCGATGTATCTGGAAGTGCGGCCTTCCAATCTGCCGGCACGCCGGCTCTATCAGCGCCGCGGGTTCCGGCAGGTGGGACTGCGGCGCGGCTACTATCCCGCCGCCAACGGCCGCGAAGACGCGCTTGTGCTGTCGCTGGATCTATGAACGCGCGCCGGCTCGCTTTGCTGCAGGAAATGGGACTCGCGCCGGTGTGGCGGCTGCGCCGCGCGCCGACCGGCGAGGCGCAGCCGCCGGTCGAGGCGCCCGACGCTTCCTCGAGCGTAGAAACCGGAACGCCGGGCGTGGCGCGGATGGGGTGGACGGAACTGCGCGCGACGGTGCAGGCCTGCACCGCCTGCGAGCTGTGCAAAACGCGCACGCAGACCGTTTTCGGCGTGGGCAATACCGAGGCCGACTGGATGATCATCGGCGAAGCGCCTGGCGCCGAAGAAGATGCGCGCGGCGAACCTTTCGTGGGCCAGGCGGGCAGGCTGCTCGACAACATGCTGGCTTCGATCGGGCTCAGCCGGCAGAAGAACGTCTATATCGCCAACGTGCTCAAGTGCCGGCCGCCGGGCAACCGCAATCCCGAAGCGCAGGAAATCGAACGCTGTGCGCCGTTCCTGGCGCGCCAGATCGAGCTGGTGCAGCCGAAGCTGCTCATCGCCATGGGGCGCTTCGCGGCGCAAACCTTGCTGAATACCGATGCCAGCATCGCCAGCCTGCGCGGCAAGCGCCACCGGTACAACGGCGTGCCCATGATCGTGACCTATCATCCGGCTTATCTGTTGCGCAACCTGGCCGACAAGTTCAACACCTTGCAGGATTTGGTTTTGGCACGCGCACCAATGAAACGCCTGAGGAAGCCCCGCGGGCCGTG
>QGUL01000188.1 GCA_003242425.1 Pseudomonadota bacterium
CACGTAGCCCGCGGGCCATGCGCCCGGGACCCGGTGTTTCGTCAGGGTTCCGAGCTTGTCCCCCACCAAATGCGCGAGAGCGACCCCCCCGCGCGCCTGGGCGGGGGCGAATTCGGCATCCTGCTCGAGAACTGCAGCGTGGAGGACGCCCTGCGCATCGCCGAGGAACTGCGGCGCCGGGTCGAGAACTACCGCTTCGTTTACGAAGCGCGCTGTTTCAGCATCGGCGCGAGCATCGGCCTGGTACCGCTTGCGCTTTGCCAGCAGACCGTCTCCGCCGCGCTCGCCGCCGCCGACCGCGCCTGCTACATCGCCAAGGAAAAGGGGCGCAACCGCATCGAGATGTACGTGCCGGACGCGGACGAGGCGCACCGCCGCCACATCGACCATGGCTGGGGCGAGCGCGTCGCCCGGGCGCTGGAACAGGATCGGCTGCTGTTGTACGCGCAGCCGCTCATGCCGCTCGCCGCGGACGGCGAGGACGCGCCCCTCGTGGAGGTTTACGTGCGCCTGCGCGAAAACGGCGGGCAGCTCGTGAGTCCGAGCGCCTTCATGCCCACGGCCGAACGGCTCGGTCTGATGCCGCAGCTCGACCGCTGGGTGATCGCGAAGGTGCTCGAGCGCGCGGCGCACTGCCTCGAAGCGGGGCAGGTCCCGCCCTGCTGCATCATCAATCTCTCCGCGGCGAGCATCGCCGACAAGAGCCTGCTCGATTTCGTCGTCGAGCAGTTCGAGCGTCACGGCGTGCCGCAGGCGCGTTTCTGCTTCGAGCTCACCGAATCGGAACTCATGACCCATTACACGCAGGCGCAGCGTTTTATGGCAGGCGTGAAGGCGCTGGGCTGCCGCGTCTCGCTCAACGAATTCGGCCGCACTACGGCCTCATTCGGCTACGCGCGCAACCTGCCGCTGGACTTCATCAAGATCGACGGCATGTTCGTGCGCCAGATGACCGCCGATCCCGTCGACGCCGCGACGGTGGAGGCGATCAACCGCATCGCTCACGTGCTCGGCAAGCGCACCATCGCTGAAAGAGTGGAAGACGAAGCCGCGATCGCAACGCTGCGCGCCATCGGCGTGGACTACGCGCAAGGCTATGCGGTGGCGCCGGTCGTGCCTCTGGAAGGATTCTTCGCCGATCGGGGCCGTGCCGCGTGCGCGGCTTTGTCCAGGGCGGAGCGCCGCCAGACGGCGCGCCGCCGCGCCGCAACGTCTACAACTTCACACCGGGCTCGCGAAGCGGCTGGCTCCTGCCACGGGAAAAAGCGATGATCGCCCGCGCCGGCCGTCCGGCCGGCCGTATTCCCGGGGAAAAGATGTTGCTGCTTCTGTGTCTGCTGGCGACGAGCGCCGCGGCGGTCGCGACGCCCGCGCTGGTGTTCACCCTCGCCTTCTCGCTTTCCGTGCTCAGCACCGGTCTCCATCTCACCCGCGGCCGGTGAGGCCTAGTGCAACGCCAGCCGCCTCGCCAGCTCGCGCAAGGCCGCGACTTGCAGCGGTTTGACGAGATGACCGTCCGCGCCCAGGGCCGTGCAGGCCTCGAGTTCCGGCGCATCCTTGCCGCTCACCATCACGATCACCGGAACCGCCGCGGTGTCGGGCCGCTGTTTGAGCCGCCTCAGCACTTCGAAGCCGTCAAGACGCGGCATCTTGAGATCGAGCAGCACCACACGCGGCGGGTTGCGTCCGATCCATTCGAGCGCTTCCTGACCGTCGCGCACCCAGTGCGTGCGGGCCTTCAAACCCGACTGGGCCAATGCGTGCAGGGCGAGCTCCGCGTCGTCGGCGCTGTCTTCGACCAGCAACAGATCGGGCTCGCGCCGCGGTTCAGCACGGCCGCCGGCCGACGACTCCTCCGCGGGAAACAGGAGCATGCTCATTTTTATGCGGCCGCACGACGCGCTTGCCGGACGCCGAACAATATGACGGAAAGCGGACACATGAGGTTTCCTCGCTCGGGCGGTGCGCCTTTGTAAGGCATTTCCCTACACGTTTTCGCACCGATTTCCGATTAGGAAAAAGCGGCGTTGATCCTATCATTGCGTCGCGATTCATCTTCGTGATGAACGCTTCTCCCCCAAAGGCCCCGCGCATCTCCCCCAAGCGCGGGGCTTTTTCTTTGCGCTACGCCTGCGTGAGCGCTTCGGTTCGAGGTTCGTCCCGTGTCCGTTCCGTTTCGGCGGCGTACATGTAGCGTCGCGTCATCGGCAACGTGTTGAAAGCGGGACTGCCCGCCTTGCAGGCCAGCACCTGGTAGATGTTCATCCATCCCTGGGCGAAACCGTAGGAACAGCCCTGCAGATAGACCGACCAGATGCGGTAGCGCCGCTCGCCGGCGAGCGCGACGGCGCGATCGCGCGCGCGCTCCAGCGACTGCGCCCAAAGCCCGCAGGTGCGCGCATAGTGGCGGCGCAGCGACTCCACGTCGGCCACTTCCAGCCCGGCCGCGGCCATTTCCTTGATGACCAGAGACAGATGCGGCAGCTCGCCGTCGGGGAAGACGTAGCGGTCGATGAATTCGCCCGCGCCCAGGCCGACCGAACGGCTGTCCGGATCGCTGGAGGTGATGCCGTGATTGAGGACGATGCCGCCGTCCTTGAGCAGATTGCGCAACTGCCGGAAATAGACCGGGAGATTCTTCAGCCCCACGTGCTCGAACATGCCGACGCTGGCGATCTTGTCGTAGCCGCCGCGTTCGGGCACGTCGCGGTAGTCCTGCAGGCGCACTTCGCAGCGTCCTTCCAGTCCCTTCTCGCGGATCTTCTCGCGCACGTAGTCGTACTGGTTTTGCGAGAGCGTGATGCCGACGGCGCTTGCGCCGTATTTCTCCACCGCCCGGAAGATCAGCGCCCCCCAGCCGCAGCCGACGTCGAGAAAGCGTTCGCCCGGCTTGAGCCGCAGCTTGGTGAGGATGTGGTCGAGCTTCTGTTCCTGCGCCCGGTCCAGCGTGTCGTCCTCGTTCTCGAAATAGGCGCACGAGTAGACCATGTTGCGGTCGAGGAACAGCGCGTAGAAATCGTTGGAGACGTCGTAGTGGTACTGGATCGCCTTCTTGTCCTTCTTGCGGGTGTGCCGCAGGAAGCGCCGCATCGGCGTGAAGCCGGACTCGCCCGGCGATGCAGCACGCGCGAACTGTTCCCCGACTTCGAAGATGTCGCGCAGCGAGCCGTCGACCTTGATGTGCCCCTCGACGTAGGCTTCGCCGAGCTTCATCAGGTTGGGCGACACCAGGTAGCGCAGGCTCCTGGCGCTCGGGACGGTGACGACCACACGCGGATCGGGTCCGAGATCGTGGGTCCGTCCGTTCCAAAGCTTGATCCGCAGCGGTACCGGCTGGGTCAGCTTGACCCGTTCGAATATTTTTTCCAGGCGATTGTCGAGAAACATGGCGCCCTCAATCTGTCAGACTCAGGGAAACGAGGCCTGGCCTCGCGCTTTCCGCATGTCACGACGCGCAGCCCTGTGACGCACGCTACGCGCACGGGCAGGACGGACTGATCGGATCGAACGCCCGCTTCGTCGAAGTCCTCCCTTGAACGGCGAGCCCATGTTAGCCGCATGCGGGCGCGGCGCCAATGGACTTTGCGCAATCGGGCCGGTAAAGAACGTCAATCAGACCGCGGCGCGGCCGCGTGTGCCGCGGCGTTTGGCGACGGTCTTGGGTTTGGCGGCCGGACGACGGCGCGCGGGCGAATGGGCCGTGCTTCGCGCGCCGCGCGCCGGCTTGCGCGCCGGCTGGGCGGCACGCCCCTCGAGCGCGTCCAGGCGCGCCAGCACGGCCTGCATGTCCTTGGCGGTCGGTACGCCGAGCCGTTCGAGCGCCCGGCCCATGCCGGCTTCGAGCAACTGTTCGAGGCGCTCGAACGCGGCCGAGGCGCCTCGTGTCGCCTGGATGGCGGCGCGTCCCGCTTCGTCGCCGAGTCCGGAGAATCCTCGTTGCGCCGCGCGCTGGCCGCGCCGGCCCTCGCTTTTCAACGCACCGAGCACCTTGCCGCCTTCCTCCTGCGTCCTGACCAGCGCGTTGAGTCCCGCCAGCCAGATCTGTTGCGCGGCGGCGCGCAGACTGCCCAGCAGCTCGGCGTCCGCCGCTTCGTTCCGCCGGGTGGATTTTCTGGTCGTCATGGTGTCCTCCTTCTCGCATTGAGCGGACCCGGCACGCCGCAGGATAATGTGCGTCTCCGGTTCCGGCTTTCCTGCCATGTCCCTGGCCGTAGGCGATCCTGCCCCGCCCTTCTCCGCGCCGACCGCCGACGGTCGCGTACTGTCGCTTGACGATTTCCGCGGCCGCAGGCTGATCCTCTACTTCTATCCGATGGACGATACGCCGGGCTGCACGGCGCAAGCCTGCTCGCTGCGCGACGGCCTCACACGTCTGCAGCAGGCCGGCTATGCCGTCGTCGGCGTCTCGGCGCAGGATGCCGCCTCGCACCGCCGCTTCGCGGACAAACACGGTCTGAACTTTCCGCTGCTGGTGGACCGCGACCGCCGCATCGCGCAGGCTTACGGGGCGCTGGGACGCGGCCCGCTCGCCTGGCTGCGCAGCCGCCTCGGCTTCTACCGGCGCATTACCTTTGTGATCGACGAAGCGGGTCGCATCGCCGACATCATCGAGCGGCCCGACACCCGCCGGCACGCCGACCAGGTGCTGCGGCGCAAGCCCGCATCCTGAGGGCGGTCTCTTTTACACATCCCCG
>QGUL01000189.1 GCA_003242425.1 Pseudomonadota bacterium
GGTGTGGCGGTTCAAGCAGAGGGCGGGGGCGTGTAACCTCGGGTTTTCCCCGGGGTTGGCCGTATAGGCCCACCAGCCCCCGCGGCCCGGCGGCTCCCCCCCGACCCATTCCCGCCTGCGCAGGCCCAGGCCGAGCAGGGCCAGTCCGCCCGCCACATAGCCCCAGCGGTCGATCTGCATGAGATTGATCTTGTCGCGCGTTTGCATGCCGCCTCCGTATCCGGTTTTCCGAAGGCTGCAAGGCGTGTACCGGTCGGCGGCGCCGCCGCGCGGTCTGTCCACCGCAACTCAGCGATACGGGATGATGCTAATGCCGCCGTTCACTTCGATGACGGCGTACTTGATCTGGTCGAGCCGCTCGATGCCCTGCAGTCTGCGGGCGGCTTCGAGGATGTCGTCTTCGTCCACGCGCGCCTTGGCCATGCGCTCGCGCAGGCAGCGGCCGTTCTCCACGATCACGGTGGGCACGCCGTCCAGCACTTTCTCCATGCGCCGCGAGCGCGACTTCAGCAGCGAGAGCATCACGTCGACGAACAGCAGGGTCGCGATGATGATCACGGCGTTGGTGATGGAGAAATCCTCGCCGAGCATCGCCTGCTGCGTCGCCTCGCCGATGATCAACAGCAGCACGAAGTCGAAGGTGGTGATCTCGGCCAGCGTGCGCCGGCCGGCGATCCGGAACAGCAGCAGGAGCACGAAGTAGATCAGCACAGCGCGCGCGACGGCATCCATGACGGAACCTCAAGGGTAGATCATCGGCTGCAGCGTGATCGGCGGCCCGTCCGCAAGACCGATGCCGACCCGCGCGGGACCGCTCGACAGCGGCCGCAGATAAAGACGGATGGTGGCGAGCGCGCCCAGATCGGCGACGGGGAAGCGCAGCCGCACGCCTTCCTCGACGAGCTGCCATTGCGCGGGACGCGGCACCACCCGCTCGATGTCGAAGGTCTCGACGAAAGCCTCGTCCAGCAGCAACGCCACTTCGTCGTCCCGCACCGCGGCCCGGCCGATGCGCACTTTGAACATCGCCGGCGAGCCGCTGCGCAGGAAACGCTCGTATTCGACATGCAGGCGCGCATCGCCCGCCTTCACGTTGCTGAGCGGTCCGGGACCGAGCAGCCCGGCGAGCGCGGCGGCGATGATCGCACCCATCACCGCCCAGCCGATCCGCTCGAAGCGCCAGGTGCGGCGCTGGAAGTCGAGATCCTCGTTGACCTCGAATCTCCGGTCTTCGCTCATGCCGCGGGCCTGCGCCGCGCAGGCGGTTCGAAGGGCGACACTTCAGGCCCTCGCGCCGGCCGGCGCACCCTCCATGCCGAGCGCCGGCTGCGGCGTTGCCGCGCGTTCCTGCGGCGCGGGCGCGAGCTCGCGCTGGACGACGACGTTCGTAACCACCAGCAGGGCCATCAGCACATAGGGGTAGTCCCAATACGCCAGACCGAGGAAGGAGCCGCCGACGAAATAGCCCACCAGGCTCACGTGGATCATGGCGGCGAGATCGTGTGCCCAGCGCAGGTCCTCGCGCTCCCGCGTGGCGGCGATGATGCGGTTGCCGGTGCGCCACGTCAGCGCCCATACCAGGATGAACAGGAACAGGCCGACGAAGCCGTGCTCGCCCAGCACTTCGAACCAGATGCTGTGCGCGTCGTGGAAGTCTTCCGGAATCGGCGCGTACTTGTAGAAGTTCTCGCGCGTGAAGGTCTCGAAACCGCCGCCGGTGAACGGGCGCTCCTTCGCCAGATTGAGCGCGAAGCCCCAGGCGTTGATCCGCCCCATGGCCGAGCTGTCGTCCTGGTAGGTTTCGATGGTGGACATCTTCTCGAACCAGCTCGGCGGCATGAGGCTGATCAGTGCCGGCACCAGCATCAGCACGATGAGCGTGATGGCGATCTTCTTGCGGCTCTTGAACCACAGGAACACGCTCATGCCGAGGATCGCCACCAGCCCGCCGCGCGAGTAGGTGCCGATCACGCCGATGGCGGTGAGCACGATCGCCGCCTTGAGCGCGAGCTTCACCCAGGCGGTGTTCGACTGCAGCACCAGGTACCACAGCAGCGGTACCGTCATCACCAGCGCGAGCGCGATTTCGGTGTTGCCCTGCATGAAACCGCCGGGCGGGCCGAGCACGTAGCCGCGGCCGCCGGCGAGCGTATAGAGTCCGCCCTTGACGCCGAAGAAGGCGATGGACAAGGCCGCCACCCACACCAGCCAGCGGATGCGTTCGCGGGTCTGCATGACCATCATGGTGATGAAGATGAACACCTGGATGGTGAAAACCTTCTCCCACTGCACCAGCGCCTTGTCGGTGTTGATGCTGAAGGTCGTGGTCACCGCCATCCAGACGGCGAGCGCCATGAGCGCGACGACCGGCCCCTGCAGCGGCAGCCGCTTCGGTTCGCGCGAGACGAACAGCGCCACCAACGTGGCGAGCCCGCTGATCACGCCGAAGGGCATGTTGTAGGCGAAGCTCCAGGTGAGCTTGTGCGGGTTCATCAGCCCGATCCAGGTCCACAGCAGGATGCCGATATGCGGACGCGACAGCGCAAAGGGCAGTACCGCGGCGACGAACAGGACGAGGGTGATATCGCGTAGGGGCATGGATCGGCTTCCCGGTGATGCGCCCGTCGTTATGGATGCGTTGCCCAGAGACTAGGCAATCCGGACACCGCGGGTTGCAAACTTTTATGGCGCCGGGGCATGCGAGGCGCGCTTTTGCGCCCTTCCCAGCGCGGCGTTGGCGTAGATCTCGAACAGCCGCGCCTGCACGCTCGGCCAGGCGTAGGCCGAAGCCGCCCACAGCGCGTTGGCGCGCAGCGCCGCCGCGAGCAGCGGATCGCGCACCAGCCGCAGCGCCGCGTCCGCCATCGCGCGCGGATCGCCCGGCGGCACCAGCAGCGCGGTCTTGCCGTCCTCCGCGAAATAGGGGATGCCGCCGACATCGGTGCTGACCACCGGCACCCCGCTTGCGAACGCCTCCAGCAGCGCGTTGGGCATGTTGTCCACCCGCGAGGGATTGAGCATCACGTCGGCCTCGCGATAAAGCGCTGCCATGGCATCCGGATCGAGCCGGCCGCTGAAACGCACGGCGTCCTCGATGCCCAGTTCCTTGCAGCGACGTTGCAAGCTCGCCAGCTCCGGTCCGCTGCCCGCTACGGTGAGCCGCGCTTGCGGCAACTCGCGGCGCAGGATCGCGAAGGCTTCCAGTGCCGTGCCGATGTCGTAGAGCGGCTCCAGATTGCGCGTGACGATGAAATGCGGTCCGCCGCGCGCGGCGCCCGGCATGCGCGCAGCTGGATGGAAGCGCGCGAGATCGACAATGTTCGGCACGATCTCCGTGCGGATGCCGTAACGTGCGAACACGTTGTGCAGGAAGCCCGAGGGCACCGCGACGCAATTGGCGAGGCGCAGCGTCGGCCGTACCCAGGCGGCCTGCGCCCGCAGAAAGGCTCCGGCGCCGCCGCCCCGGTAGTTCACGATCACCGGCGTGCCGCGCAAGCGCGCGATCCATACCGCAGGCGCGGCGTGCAGATGCCAGGCCCAGCCGGAGTTGGCCATGACGTGCAGGAGCTCGACGCGCCCTGCGCAGCGCCACAGCGCTCGTACATAGGGAAGCAGGCGGAACAGCGCGCGCACGCCGCGCAGTCTGCCGATCCACGCCGGCCGGTACGGTGCATTGGTCCGCACCAGTTCGACCTCGACACCCGCCTCGCGCAACAGCCAGGCGAGCTGCCGGGTCTGGTTCGCCATGCCGCCCGCGGGCGGCGGCAAAGGCCCCACCAGTCCCACCCTTCGCGGGGCGGACAAGCCGTGTTCGAGAGGGGTCGGGGCATCACGCGGTGGCGACATGTTCCACTCTCCACAGATTGCGCATCAGACGCAGGGCGTAGGCGAGCGGCGCGCGATCCCAGGGCGTGAAACGCGGAATCTGATAGATGTCGCAGCCGTAGTGCGCCGCGCCCCAGGCGGTGCACAGGGCGGCGTCGAAACCCGCTTCGCGCACCATGCGTACGTGCGCGGCGGTGTAATCGCGTTCAGGCTTGCCGTTGGGATAGGCGAACAGGTTCACCGGGCGTTTGAGCAGCGATTCCAGGTGACGTTTGCTCTCGGTGATCTCCTGCCAGGCCACTTCGTCTGGAATGTTGGCGAGGATGGGATGCGAAACGGTGTGCGCGCCGATGCCCATACCGGCTCCGGCAAGGACGCGCAGTTGGGTCGTCGTGAGCATCAGGTCGTCGGGCAGCGGCGCGCCGACCCGCGCCGCAATCTGGTCGGCGAGGCGCTGACGCTGATCGAGCGCGTAGTACTTGAGGCACCGGATGATGTGCTGGATGGCCGCGCGCCGCTCGGCCACGGTCGCGATCGGATGGCGGCCGAGTTGCAAGTCTTCCAAATCGAGCGCCGGCCCGGGCGCGGCGCGCACCGCCTCGATCACCGTGTCGTTCCACATCCTGCCGCCGTCGAGATAACCGGTGGCGATGAAGAAGGTGGCGTGCAGGCCGAGCGCGCGCAGGACGGGCAGCGCGAAGGTGCAGTTGTCGGCATAGCCGTCGTCGAAGGTGATGGCCGCGGCCCGCGCCGGAAGACTGCCTGTGCGCAGGCGCCGCAAAGCCTCTTCCAGGGGCAGCACGCGGAACCAATCGCGTATCCAGCGCATGCGCGTTTCGAATTCCGCGACATCGGCCTCGTTGGG
>QGUL01000190.1 GCA_003242425.1 Pseudomonadota bacterium
GTCTCGCTCTGATCGAACTCAGCGGCCTCTGCGATAGCGGCCGGGGCTGACGCCAACCATGCGCTTGAACAGGCGCGTGAAATGGCTGGTGCTCATGAAGCCGACCGCGGCGCAGGCCTGCTCGACCGTGCAGCTTCCGGACATGAGCAGGCTTTGCGCCTTCTCTATGCGGCGGCGGTTGATGAATTCGAGCGGCGTGTAGAGCCATTGTCGTCCGGGTGGAATGCTGTAACCGATTCCTCCGTCTTTATCCGCCCGCGGCGACAAACAACAATGCCTCCAAACCGAACGACGGAGGCAATCATGAATGCAAACTCACCTGCGGCCATCGTGACCGGCGGCTCGCGCGGCATCGGCGAGGCCGTCGCCCTGCGTCTGGCGCGCGACGGTTTCGCCGTGGCGGTGAGCTGCGCGAGCGATAGCGAAAAGGCCGAGGCGGTCGTGCGGCGCATCGAAGAGCGGGGCGGCCGGGCGATCGCCGTTCGCGGCGACGTGGCGGAACCGGCAGACGTCGCCGCACTGTTCGACGCCGCGCAACGCGCTTTCGGCGGCGTCGATGTGGTGGTGAACAGCGCGGGCATCATGCACAACGCGCCCATCGCCGAAGGCGACCTCGACCGGTTCGACCGACAGATCCGCACCAACCTGCGCGGTACCTATGTCGTCTTCGCCGAAGCGGCGAAACGGGTACGCGAAGGCGGCCGTATTATCGCGCTTTCCACCAGCGTGATCGCCAAAGCCTTCCCCGCTTACGGCGCCTACATCGCTTCCAAGGCGGGCGTGGAGGGGCTGGTGCACGTGCTCGCCAACGAGCTGCGCGGCCGCAACATCACGGTGAACGCCGTCGCGCCCGGGCCGGTGGCGACCGAGCTGTTCTTCCACGGCAAGAGCGAAGCGCAGATCGAACAGATCGCCAAAATGACGCCGCTCGAACGGCTCGGCACGCCAGAGGACATCGCGAACGTCGTGTCCTTCCTGGCCGGACCGGACGGCGCCTGGGTCAACGGGCAAGTGCTGCGTGCGAACGGCGGCTTCGCCTGACCGGGGGGCTGCGGTCCTCGAACGCCAACCGGATGGAGGAGCCACAGGCGTTTCATACAGGAGAAGCGTTAGCTCGATCCTGCGTGGTATTTGCAGCCCCCGGGCGGAGAGTAGGCCGCAGGAGCGCGCACTACGGTATAGTCGCCGCTTACGAACGAACGGGTGTTCATGAAGCGCGCACTGATCATCGATTCCGGTGTAGGGGGGCTTTCTGTCGCGTCGGCCGTTCGAACGACATTACCCGAGTTGGCGATCGCGTATGTAGCCGACAACGCCTGGTTCCCCTACGGCAAACGCAGCGAAGCCGAACTGACCGATCGGCTGGTTTTTCTCGTCGAACGTAGTCTGAGTTTTGTTCCTTGTGATGCAGTCGTAGTCGCCTGCAACACCGCGAGCACGGTCGTGCTCGACGCGCTGCGCGCGAGATTCGATATGCCGATCGTCGGCGTGGTGCCGCCGATCAAGACGGCGGGGGAGGTGTCGCGTTCGCGGGTGGTGGGTCTGCTCGCTACCGAGGCGACGGTGACGCGGCCTTATGTGCAGCGGCTGAAGGAGCAGTTCGCGGCGGACTGCAAGATTATTCCGCTCGGCCTGCCGCGGCTCGCGGAAATCGCGGAGGAGAAACTGCGCGGAATTCCGGTGAACCGCGAAGAGCTGCGCGAGCTGTTGCGGCCGCTCTTCGGTCCCGGCGCGCCGCAGGTGGATACGGTGGTGCTCGGGTGCACGCACTATCCATTGCTGCTGGAAGATTTCAAGGCGATCTCGCCGCCCGGGGTGCATTGGCTGGATTCTTCGCCCGCCATCGCGCGGCGGCTCGCGCAGGTGTTGAGCGAAGTGCCGCCGCGCAACGATGGGCCGTTGGAGGACGCGGTGTATTTCACCGCGCCCGTGGAAGGCGCGGAAGCATTGACCGCTTATCTCGCTACGCTGCGCTTTCCGGCGCCGCAGTTGTGGCCGGGCAATGCCGAGTTGGTCGCACGGTAGTTCAGGCGGCGATCTCGCCGAAATGCCCGGACTGGAAATCCCGCAGCGCCTGTTCGATTTCTTCCCGCGAGTTCATCACGAAGGGGCCGTAGCCCACGATCGGCTCGTCGATCGGCTCGCCGGCAAGCAGCAACAACACCGCTTCGTTGTTGGCTTCGATGGTGAGGCCCGTCCCTTCGCGGTCGAGCACGACCATCTGCGCTTCGCGAACGATCTTGTCGTCGTTCACCATCACGGTGCCGTGCAGCACGACCACCGCCGTGTTCCAGCCGTCCGGCTGATCGAGTCGCGCGACGCCGCCCGGTTTCAGCCGTACATCCCACACGTTCATGGGCGTGAAGGTGCGCGCCGGTCCTTTGCGGCCGTCGTATTCGCCGGCGATGACGCGGACGCTGCCCGCGTCGTCCGGCAGCGCAAGCTGCGGGATGTCCTGCGCGACGATGGCCTGATAGCCGGGGCGCGTCATCTTGTGCCGCGCCGGCAGGTTGACCCACAACTGCACCATCTCCAGCGGACCGCCGGTGGAGGTGAAGCGCGCCGAATGGAATTCTTCGTGCAGGATGCCCGCGCCCGCCGTCATCCATTGCACGTCGCCGGGGCCGATGGTGCCGCCCTGGCCGGTGGAGTCGCGGTGCGAGACCTCGCCCTGATAGACGATGGTCACGGTTTCGAAGCCACGATGCGGATGCGCGCCTACGCCGCGCGGGCGCTCGGCGGGCGGAAATTCCGCCGGACCGGCATAGTCGAGCAGCAGAAAGGGGCTGAGACGTTCGCCGTGCGTCCGGTAACTGAACAACGAACGCACGGGAAAGCCGTCGCCGACCCAGTGCGCCTGCGGGGCGCTGTAGACGCCCAGTGCCTTCTTCATCTCACGCTCCTTTCGCGCGGGTGGTGATGGCGCGAGATTAAGGGCATCGCAGTCGCACAAGCCAGCGCAATGTTTTGACCGACATGGTGCGAAATTTTGAACGTGCCGTGCCGCGAATCTCGAGGCGCCGCTAGGCGAGCGTATCCACCACGCCGCCGTCCACGCGCAGCGCCGCGCCGGTGGTGGCCGAAGCCTGCGGCGAGCATACATAGACCACCATGTTCGCCACCTCGTCCGGCGTGGCCAGGCGCTGGATGATGGAGCTGGCACGATGCGCCTTCACGAAGGCGTTGCCCGCTTCCTCGATCGAAATTCCCGCCTTTTCGGCATCGTTCTTCAGCATGGCCGCGACGCCTTCGGTCAGGGTCGGACCGGGGAGCACGGCATTGACCGTGACGCCCGTGCCCGCAAGCCGCTTGGCGAGGCCGCGCGACACGGAAAGATTCGCCGTCTTGGTGAAGCCGTAGTGGATCATGTCGGCGGGAATGTTGAGCGCCGATTCCGAGGAGATGAACACGATCCGGCCCCAGCCCTTTTGCGCCATCCCGGGCGCATAGGCGCGCGACAGGCGCACGCCCGACATGACGTTCACCTCGAAGAAGCGCGTCCAGTCCTCGTCCGGCGTCTCGAAGAAATCCTTCAACTCGAAGATGCCGACGTTGTTGACGAGGATGTCGCAGGCGGGTACCGCCTGCACCAGTTGCGCGCAGCCTTGCGCGGTGCCGAGATCGGCCGCGACACCGCGCAACTGCGCATCGGAGACTTCGCTTTTCAGCCGGGCGATCGCTTCATCGACGGCGCTCTGCTTGCGGCCGTTGACGACGACGGTGGCGCCGGCGCGCGCCAGGCCTTTGGCGATCGCGTAGCCGATACCCAGGGTGGAGCCGGTGACGACTGCGGTTTTGCCGGACAGATCGATCTGCATGCCTTCCCTCGTCAGATGTTGATGCCGATGTACTTCACTTCCAGATATTCCTCGATGCCGAGATGCGAGCCTTCGCGGCCGAGGCCGGATTCCTTCACGCCGCCGAAGGGCGCGACCTCGCTGGAGATCAGGCCGGCGTTGACGCCCACCATGCCGTACTCCAGCGCTTCGCTCACGCGCCAGGCGCGGGAGAGGTCGCGGGTGTAGAAGTAGGCCGCCAGGCCGTATTCCGTGTCGTTCGCCATACGGATGACGTCTTCCTCGGTGTCGAAGCGGTAGAGCGGCGCGACCGGACCGAAGGTCTCCTCGCGTGTCACCTTCATGCTGCTGTTCACGTCCGCCAGCACGGTCGGCTCGTAGAACAGGCCGCCGAGCGCGTGCCGTTTGCCGCCGCACACCACGCGCGCGCCTTTGGCGAGCGCATCGGCGATGTGGTCTTCGGTCTTGGCGAGCGCGGCTTCGTTGATGAGCGGGCCGATGTTGGTGCCTTCCTCCATGCCGTTGCCGACTTTCAGCCTGCGCACGCGTTCGGCCAGTTTCTCGGCGAAGGCCTCGTACACGCCCGACTGCACGTAGATGCGGTTGGCGCACACGCAGGTCTGGCCGGCGTTGCGGTATTTGGACGCAAGCGCGCCGTCGGCCGCCGCGTCCAGGTCGGCATCGTCGAAGACGATGAAGGGGGCGTTGCCGCCCAGTTCCATGGAGGTTTTCTTCACCGTGCTCGCGCACTGCTTGAGCAGGATCTTCCCGGTCGCGGTGGAGCCGGTGAAGCTGAACTTGCGCACCAGCGGGTTGGTGGTCATCTCTTCGCCGATCGGCTGGGCGTCGCCCGTCACGACGCTGAACACGCCTTTGGGCACACCCGCCCGTT
>QGUL01000191.1 GCA_003242425.1 Pseudomonadota bacterium
GCGGGGAACGGCATGTTGGTCCCGGAGACATTCCCCACAACATCACGCCGCAGGAGACGCGCGTGGCGGTGGTCGCCGACGGCGCGGTGCAGGAACTGCACATCGAGCGCAGCGCCAACCGAGGCCTGGTCGGCAACATCTACATGGGCAAGGTGGTGCGCGTGCTGCCCGGCATGCAGTCGGCCTTCGTCGAAATCGGTCTCGAACGCGCCGCCTTCCTGCATGTGGCCGACATCTGGCAGGGCCGCCATTCGCAGGGTGAGGAAGGCCGCAACGGGCTGCCGAAGCCCGCGCTGGTGAAGCCGATCGAGAAGATCCTCACCGAAGGTCAGCCGCTGATGGTGCAGGTCATCAAGGACCCCATCGGCTCCAAGGGCGCGCGGCTTTCCACTCAGATCAGCATCGCCGGCCGCCTCCTCGTGTATCTGCCGCAGGACCCGCACATCGGCATCTCCCAGCGCATCGAGGACGAGGCCGAACGCCGCGCCCTGCGCGAACGCCTGCAGCAGATGGTGCCGCCGGACGAGAAGGGCGGGTTCATCATCCGCACCATGGCGGAGACGGCGACCGACGAGGAGCTGGCCAACGACATCGCCTACCTGCGCCGGCTGTGGGCCAACATCTGCGAGCGCGCGACGACGGCTTCGCCGCCTGCGCTGCTCTATCACGACCTGTGGCTCGCCGAGCGCGTGCTGCGCGACTTCGCCACCCGCGACACCGGCCGCATCATCGTCGATTCGCGCGAGAACTTCCTCAAGCTGCAGCGCTTCGCGCAGCTCTACACGCCCAACGTCGCGGACAAGCTGGAGCACTACACCGGCGAACGGCCGCTGTTCGATCTCTACAACATCGAGGAGGAAATCCAGCGGGCGCTGGAACGGCGTGTCGATCTCAAGTCCGGCGGCTATCTGATCATGGACCAGACCGAGGCCATGACCACCATCGACGTCAACACCGGGGGCTTCGTCGGTCTGCGCAACTTCGACGACACGATCTTCAAGACCAACCTGGAGGCGGCGCAGGTGATCGCGCGGCAGCTCCGTCTGCGCAACCTGGGCGGGATCATCATCATCGATTTCATCGACATGGAGAACCCCGACCACCGCGAGGCGGTGCTGGCGGAGCTCAACAAGGCGCTGTCGCGCGACCGCACCAAGATGACCGTCAACGGCTTCACCGCGCTCGGGCTGGTGGAAATGACGCGCAAGCGCACGCGCGAGAGCCTCGAGCACGTACTGTGCGAACCGTGCAAGACCTGCGGCGGCCGCGGTGTGGTGAAGACCGCGCGCACGGTGTGCTACGAGATTCTGCGCGAGATCCTGCGCGAGGCGCGCCAGTTCAACGCGCGCGAATTCCGCATCCTGGCTTCCCAGTCCGTCATCGACATTTTCCTCGGGGAGGAGTCGCGTGCGCTGGCGATGCTGGCGATTTCATCGGCAAGCCCGTCTCCCTGCAGGTGGAGACGAGCTACACCCAGGAACAGTACGACGTCATCCTGATCTAGCCCGACAGAGCGCGCGGGCGGCATGAAAATGCGCCCTAGTCGACACTTTGTCGCCTCATTTTTGGGGTACGCTCGGCGACATGGCCTCTTCCCCGGACAAGGACCGCAAGCGCGCATCGCGCGCGCAAGACCAGTCGCCCTGGGCCGACTGGGACGATTCGGTGCTGGGCGCCGAATCGGCGTTTCCGCCGACCGTGATCGGCTGGGACAATCCCGCCGCGGATGAGAAGAACGCCGGCGACAGGTGGGCCCATGTCGCCGCCATGATCGAGGCCCAACGCGCCGAAGCCCGCGCGGCGCGGGCACGTTCCCGGCGCATCGCGCTCGGCATCACGGCCGTCGCCGGGCTGGTCGCCCTGGTCGCGACCCTGCAGCTGTTCGTCGCCTAAGGCGCTTGCCGCCCGGCCGGTGGCACAATCCCTGCTCAAGATCTGCCCCGTCATCTGCCGGAGGAGCGTGTCATGAGCCGTACTGCCGCCGTCGACGAAGCCGAATTCCGCAGCCTGATGCCCGAAATCCCTTTCACCCGCCGGGGCTTTCTCGTCTCGAGCCTGGCGGCGGGTTTCGCGCTCGCCACCCAACCCGTCATGGCCCAAACGATGATCGTCACGCCGGCCGACGGTCTGGAAGCGGGCGAAACCAAGATTCCCGTGCACGACGGCGAACTGCCCGCCTACTATGCGGCGCCCCAAAAAGCCAGCAAGTACCCGGTGATCCTGGTGGTGCAGGAGATCTTCGGCGTGCACGAACACATCAAGGACGTCTGCCGCCGTTTCGCCAAGCTGGGCTATTTCGCCGTGGCGCCCGAGCTCTACGCGCGCCAGGGCGATGTCAGCGGCATGAGCGACATCCCGACCATTTTCAAGGAAGTGGTGTCCAAGGTGCCGGACGCGCAAGTGATGCAGGACCTGGACGCCACCGCCGCCTGGGCCGCCAAACATCCCAAGGGCGACGGCGACAAGCTCGGCATCACGGGCTTCTGCTGGGGCGGCCGCATCGTCTGGCTCTACGCCGCGCACAATCCCAAGCTGGCGGCAGGCGTGGCCTGGTACGGGCGCCTGGTGGGCGACAAAACCGAGAACACGCCGCGGCATCCGCTCGATGTCGCGGCGGACATCCGCGCACCGGTGCTGGGGCTCTACGGCGGCGCCGACCAGGGCATTCCGGTGGAATCGGTGGAACGCATGCGCGCCGCGCTGAAAGCGGCGGGCAGGAAGAGCGAAATCGTCGTCTATCCGGACGCGCCGCACGCCTTCCACGCCGACTACCGGCCGACCTACAGGAAGGCAGTGGCTGAGGACGCCTGGCAGCGTTGCATCGAGTGGTTCCGCGCGCACGGGCTCGGCTGAAGCCCCGCGGATCAAGTTTTACAACGCGCTGCACGGCGCTCCCTACACTGAATCCATGTGGCTGCGGAGGAGGTGTGGATGCGCGCCTGCGTTTTGGCGTTACTGAGCCTGGCACCGGCGCTGGCTGCGGCGCAGATCGGCTGTCAGAAGTGGGCGGACGGCAGTGAGACCTGCTACTACGCCGACGGTCGTGTGAGCGAGGGCCGGCGGCAGATCGACGGCAGCATGCGCTGGAGCGAGCGCGCACCTGCGGCCTCCGGCCTCACCGCTCCGACGCCGCCCGCCGAAGTCCCGCAGACGCAGGATTCGCGTCACTGGAACGCGCCCCATCGCATCAGGCACCCCTGGGAAACGGGCGGCCCGCGGCGGTTCGGGCTGCCGCCCGGTGCGGGCCGCGAGTGCGCGCCCGGCAACGTCTCGCCGGGGTGCGACGCGGCTGCGGAAACGCAACCGCCCCAATAAAAAAAAGCGGCCCGTGCGGGCCGCTTTCCGTGACCGAAGCGCGCCGGATCAGTCGGCATAGGTGCCGGCCGCCTGGATGATCGGACGCCACTTGTTGATTTCGGCCTCCAGGTGCGCACGCAGCGCTTCCGGCGTGCCGCGCTCGAGCGGCACCGGCGCGGTACCCAGATCGTTGAAGCGCTGCTTCACGGTCGGATCCTGCAGCGCGTGCTGCAGCGCCTTCACCAGCTTGTCCATCACCGGCTTGGGCGTGCCCTTCGGCGCGTACAGGCCGTGCCACACGGTCACCTCGAAGTCCTTGAGACCGCCTTCCTGCAGCGTCGGCAGATCGGGGAAGTTGGCCAGGCGCTGCGGCGTGGTGACGGCGTAGGCCTTGACCTTGCCGGCCTTGATCTGCGAGGTGGTGTTGGTGGTCTGGTCGCACATGAAGTCCACCTGGCCGCCCAGCAGGTCGTTCATGGCCGGGCCGGTGCCCTTATAGGGCACGGTGATGAAGTCCACGCCGATCGCCGACATGAACAGCAGGCCGCACAGATGCGAGGCCGCGCCGACGCCGGCGTTGGCGTAGGTCAGCTTCTTGTGGTTTTCCTTCACGTAGCTGAGAAATTCCTTCAGATCCTTGGGCGGGAAGTCCGCGCGGGCGATCATGGTCATCGGCACGTCGGCGACCAGGCCGATGTACTCGAAGTCCTTGAGCGGATCGAAGCTCAGCTTGCGGTACAGAGTGGGCGCCGTCGACATGCCGATGTGATGCATGGTGATGGTGTAGCCGTCGGCCGGCGCACGCGCCCCGCGCGCCACGCCGATGGTGCCGCCGGCGCCGCCCACGTTCTCCACGACGACCGTCTGCTTCAGGTAGTCCTGCATCGCCGCCGCGATCGAACGCGCCACCGTGTCGGTCGGACCGCCGGCCGCGAAAGGAACGATCATGGTGATCGGCTTGGTGGGATATTCCTGAGCGTTCGCGCTCGAGGCCAGCACGCCCAGCCCCAGCGCAACCGCGCCCAATATCGCCTTGTATCCTCGCATCTCTAGACCTCCTCTTTGTTTGATGAACTTGGCCCGCAGGGACCTTATCGTCGTCGTGAAAAGCACGCGCCCCGGATACTACCGCGTCCGATGCCGCCGCAGCCACGAGATTGCGGGCATTTTTCCTCCGGCACCCCTGCGCTTCGCAGCGCACGAGCGAGGCGAAAGCCCTTTTACATGTTGAACAGCGCGCGCTGGCTTGTAAATCCCGCCGCGCGCAAACCGCCGTAGAAACACTCCGCGCCCAAGGCGCGGGCCATCCTCCCGCATTGCGATTCGAACGGCGCCCGGTCCTGTTCCAGGCACGAACGGATTCGGACAGCTTGCAGGACGGGAATGGGGATG
>QGUL01000192.1 GCA_003242425.1 Pseudomonadota bacterium
GTGTGACAGACTTCACGCCATGACATCGGCATAATTTCACGTGCTGTCCGGAAAGGCTTTCAAACACATGGATTTAGCGAAGCGGGCCGGAACGGCGGCTGAAAACTGGCCCGCTTCTCGCTCTGTGGCAAACGCGCACGGACCCGCAAGGGTTTGTTGAACAACCTACTTGGGAGAGTTCAATGAAAGCTGTACAAAAAGGTTTTACGCTCATCGAACTGATGATCGTGGTCGCGATCATCGGCATCCTGGCTGCCGTGGCACTGCCCGCGTATCAGGACTACACGGTGCGTGCGCGGGTGACAGAAGGCCTGTCTCTGGCGAGCGGCGCGAAAGCGACCATCGCGGAAAACATCGCGAACGCCGGTGGAGTGATCGACAGCACGGCATGCAACGGAGTTAATAATAACGCCGGTGGGCATGTGGAGACGCTTAAATGTGAAGATGGCGTTATTACGGTGACCATGGACACGACGGCCAAGGCGGTCTCCTTTGAACTTCACCCGATCGTGGACGAGAACGGGGAAGGTCCGGTTCAGTGGGCGTGCGTGACGCCGAACACAGATCACCATAAGTATGTTCCGTCCGAGTGCCGCAATGAAACGGCACCTGGCAACTAATTTCGCTGCTAATCTGAACGGCAGTAGCTAGTAATTCGCCTCAAGGCGCAGCGGATCGTACCTCACCTTGATCCGCTTGGAAGGAACGCCCCGCATTTAGCGGGGCGTTTTTTATTGGGGTGTCCGGAATCGGTCGATCACAGATTCATGTCGGGGCAGACTTCGGTCGCACTTGAGTTGATGCGCAATTGGTTTCGACTTCGCGCATCCGGTCTCAAATGTCACAAGGTCTGCGGCCCTGGATCGCTGAGCGTCCGGTTCACTCGTACAGAATGACGCGCTCCCCGCGGGCACGCCGTTCGTCCGCACGCCGTTGCAGATAGCGCTGAAAGGAAGGTTCCTGCAGATGGGCTTCGGAGCTGAGGTAGGCCAGGGCCGAAGCGAGATGGAAGGGGCCGACGTAGGCTTCGACGCGCAGCACCTCCTTTCCGTGACGGTCGAACAAGAGCAGCGTGGGCGTGTGCGTCACGTGCAACGACTCGATCCATTCCGCGGCCGTGGTGTCGCGTCCGTCCGGCGCGGTGATGCTGACGGAATCGCCGATGCCGAAGCGGACGATGTCCAGCTTGGCGAGCTCCTGGCGCACTTCCGGATGGCTGAAGCCTTTCTGGTGCAAATCCTCGCAAGTTTGGCAGGGAGCCGTTTCGACCAGCACCGCGAGCGGCTTGCCGTCGGCCTTGCGGCGCAGATCGTAGGGCGGCTTCATGAAGAAAGGCTGATCCACGAGCCGCGTTCGTCCGGCGTTTTGGGATTCGTGCCGCAGGTATTCCGCCAAGGTGAGCCGGTTCTCCATGCGCTCGGCCACGTAGCGCAGCGCCGCCATGAAACGCCCGGGCGGGTAGTAGCCGTTGAGGCGCGCAACAACCCGGCCTTGTTCGTCGAGGAAGAGCAGAGTCGGGGTGAACTGTACCTTCAGGAACGCGGCCAGTTCCTTCTCGGGACGGTGCATGCCGTCGAACCAGACCGTTTCGCGGTCGCCCCAGAGGTTGAGCGCGATCGGCACGAAGTGCTTTTGGGTGTAGGCGACGATGTCCGGCTGGCGGAAGTTCACTTGCATGAGCTTCGCGCAATACGGACAGCCGTCCTGGCCGATATAGAGGAGGACGCGCTTGCCTTCGCGGCGCGCCTCGTCCACGTCTTCGCGGAAGTCGAGAAAGCTCTCGACGAACCAGGACGGAATGTCGATGGCGTGCGGGGCGACGACCTGCGCGCCTGCGGGGGACCCGGCGGCAAGGAACAGGGCCGCGAGCAGTGCGCGCAAGAGCCGCCCGGCACGCATGGCCTTACTGGTTGACGATCGATTCCGGATCGAGCAGCAGGGCCACCAGATCCTTGATCTGGGCTTCGGTGAGGACGCCGTGATAGCCGAAGCGAGGCATGTTGGAGCAGGGTACGTAGGCCTGCGAGTTGTACAGCTTGCCGTACACGTATTTCATGTTGGCTTCGGTCGGGCCGCCGCGCAGCTTGCCGAACTGGTAGAGCGAGGGCCCGATGGTGCCGTACGACAGCTCGGTGCCCGACACGCGATGGCAGTTGTAGCAGCCGCCGCCGTTGACCGTGTCGGGCTTGTCGCTCCAGGTCGCGCCCCGTCCGCTCTGGGCGATCTTGTCGCCGTTCTTCCAATCGCCCATGTATTTGCCGTCGGCGGGGAATTTGATGGTGGCCATCTGTTCGGCCTGCACGCGCTTCGCGACATCGGCGGGCAGCGCGCCGCGGTATTGCGTGCAGAGGGACATCACGTCGTCCTGTTTCAGCCGCTCGACCTTGGCGATGCCGCGCGATTGGAAATCCTTTTCCATGAGCGCGGTCGCTTTGGTCAGCAGGGCCGGATCGGTGTCGGCGGCGGATACCGGGGCGATACCCAACGCCATCGCCAAGGCAGCGAAAGCCAGTACCGTGGTTCTCATGCTCGTTCTCCTCAGCGTTTGATGGCGGGACCGGCGTATTCGGCGCCGTTGGCGTTCACCGCGAGGAAGGTGGTGAGGGCGATGGTCGCGTCCGACGCGTACTTCGGTTCGGGGAAGCGTTGCTGCCGGAAGCAATCCCACAGCCGCCACTGCATGGTGCGCAGTTCCCCCTGGGAGACGCGGTAGGCCGGCCAGGTGGTGTAGGCGAACTGCGCGCCCTTCTTCTGGGTGAGATTGGGCAGATCCTGCAGACGGATGCGCTTGCCGTCCTCGCTATGGCAGGTGGCACAGGCGAAATCGTAAGGGCCGGCTCGGTAGAAGAAGATCTCCCGTCCGAGCTGGTAGGCTTCACGCTCCTTGGGATGCTCCTGCGGCACGGCCATTTTCATGCCGCGCGATTGGCTGACGACATACGCGACGAGCGCTTCCAGATCGGACTGATAGCTCGCGCTGCCGAAAGGCTTCTTGGTCACTTCCTCGCGATCGAAACCCTGCAGTTGGACCATACAGGTCACCAGCCGCGATTCGAGGTCCTCCACCCGATCGGTGTCGGGGAAGTAGCGCGGCAGCTGGGTGTAGGCGCCTTTGATCTTGCCCGGTCCCAGGCCGAGGTCGCATTGCTCGAGCGAGGCGTTCTTGGGGCCACGCTTGGTTTTCCACAGCTCCTCGCCGCGCAGTTCGTACAGCTCCGCCGGGTTGCCGTCGGCGAGCATCTGGCGATATTGCTCGATCGCGGCCGCGGTCGGGTCCTTGTCCTGCGCTGCGCTCAGGCCGGCCGCGCACAGCGCAAGGGTGCAGCAGATGTAGGCCAGCGGTCTGGATACCGTCGCCATGGGCGTTCCTCCTGTTCTTGTATGGCCGGATATGTGCTGCCCGGCCGTGCGCGGCAGATCAGCTGCCGAGTTCGATCGAATCGGTGCGCGTATCGCCGCGGTTGTCCACCCAGGTGATGGACAGCTTGTCGCCGGCTTTGGCGCCCTTGATCTTGAAGGCGAACACGGGGTTGCGCGACACCGCCTGGCTGATCGCGGCTTCGAATACGGGTTTGCCGTTCAGCTCCGCGCGGATGTCCTTGATGAAATGCATGGGGATGACCTGACCGTTGGCATCCTTGCGCTGTCCTGTTTCCATCGGATGCGCCATGAGCACGCGCACTTCGGCGACGTCGCCCTCGAGTTTGGCGCGGATCTTCATCGGATTGGCCATGAATCGCTCCGTAGTGTGCCGGTCAGCCGCCGCAGCCGCCGATGGTGACCTTGACTTCCTTGACCGCCTCGTAATGCTGGCCGTTGGCGGTTACGACCACGCGGACGTTGGACGATTCGCCCATCTTCACGCGCAGGTGGACGTAGGGCAGCGCGCCTTTGGAGACGTCGAACGTGCCCACATAGGGGAAGGGGTTCTTGTCCACCAGCACGCTGATGCGTTCCGTTCCCGGGATATTGCTCGTGATGTCGATCGGCACCACGGCGCCGTTCTCGGCGATGTCGGGCGCCTTGATGACGATATCCGCGCTGGGCACCACTTTCTGCACCCCGAGGCTGTTGAGCGCGTCGGACACCGTTTTGGATTCGAAGGCGTTTTTGTTCCAATCGGCCGCCCACGCATCCCGGGGGCGCAGCAGGCCGGTGGCGAAGCCGGCCACGAGCAACGAGGACATGCCGGCGCCTTTCAGCGCGACGCGGCGGGTACGATCCATTCCTTGACTCCTGTGCTTCGGATAGGTGCGCGATGCGCGCCGATCCTGTTGGCTGCCTGGACGGCAGGGTAAAACCATCGGAAAGGGGCACAAGGGTACTGAAAATATGCCCAGGGGGAAAGACGCTAGACGCTTATAACTTATCGAGATTTGCTTTGAACGACAGGTAATTAAGTGCGGGCGGCAGGGTGGACGAAGTGCCCGGATTTGCCGCCCTGTTTCTCGAGCAGCATGATGCCTTCGATGCGCATTTCCCGGTCCACCGCCTTGCACATGTCATAGACGGTGAGCAGCCCCACGCTCACCGCCGTGAGCGCCTCCATTTCCACGCCCGTACGGCCGTAGGTCTCCACGGTCACGGTGAGCGACACGGCGTGGGCGCGTTCATCAAGGGCGAATTCGGCAGCGACCTTCGTCAG
>QGUL01000193.1 GCA_003242425.1 Pseudomonadota bacterium
GCATATCGCCGAAGCCGTTCACAAACGCGACGCCCGCACGACGCAGATGTGCGATGGAAGCGCCGCCGATGGAATTGAACGCCGCTCGTGCCTGCGCCGCCGACAACGAGTTGAGCGTGCTGATCACCGTCTGCAAATCGCCCGTCGCGCCGCCGGCGGCGTTTTCCAGTACGCCGCACAGCGCGCGCTGGTTGCGGGTCGTCGCGACGTCGCAATAGTTGCCGCCTTTGATCAGCGTGAGATAGACGCTGTTCGCGTCGTAGTTCAGCGTCGGCGACAGGAACGCGAGATCCGTCGTGACGTTCGTGAACTTGCCGCTCACACCGTCCGTCGCGTTCAGGATGGTGTACTGGATGGCGGTATCGTAGGCCGCGCCGGTGGCTCGCACGTCGACCGTGCCGCCGTTGATGGTCACCTTGCCGTCGACGTCGAGCAGGTCGGCATTGCCGGCGTCGTCCGCCTCGACGCGGAAGACGGAACCCGCGCGGAACGTCGCATCGCCGTCGACGGTCAGCGTGCCGATGGAATTGCCCGGTGCCAGTACGCCGCCGGATTGCACATCCACACCGCCCACCGTGCCGCTGCCCATCAGCGTGCCGCCGTTGTTCACGACGGCGGCCGACAAGAGAGAACCGTTCACTTCCAGCACGCCCGCATTGATCGTCGTCGGCCCGGTGTACGTGCTGTTTCCGGTGAGGGTCAGCGTCCCCGCGCCGTTTTTGATCAAGCCGGAACCCGCAGCGCCGGTGATCGTTCCGCCGAACGTGCTGCCAGCGTTGCCGTCGATCGTGAGGTCGCCGGCTTCGATCGTGAGCAGGCCGTTTCCGGCGAGCGCGCCGAAGCGGCTGGATTGCATCGCCCGGAACTCGGCGCCGGCGGCGATGGTAAGCGCGCCGTCGCTATCGATCTGGCCGCGCAGCACGCCGCCGTCGATGGTGGTCGCGCCCGAGTACGTGTTGCCGAGGCCGATCGAGGCCATGTTGCCGCCCATGACCGTCAGGGAACCCGTGCCGCTGATGCCCGCGGAGGCGTTGTAGGTGAAATTGCGCGTCGTGGTGTCGATCACCAACTGGCTGTTGTTGACGATGGTGGACGGAAAAGCCAAGGTGGTCAGGCCGGTCGCATCGCCGAGGCGCAGCGTGCCACCGTTGATCGTGGTCGTGCCGTTGTAGAACAACTGCCCCGTGAGCGTCAGCGTACCGCTGCCGGTCTTGACCAGGCCGCTGCCGCTCATGCTGAGAATCATGCCGCCGAACGTCGTGCTGGTGTCGTCGCTGCCGACGGTGAGATCGCCCCCGAACATCTGAATGGTGCCGGTGCCATGCAGCGAGCCGAAGCGGCTCGCGCCCATCATGTAGAAATTGGTGCCGTTCGCGAGGGTGAGCGCCGCGTCGTTGGCGATCGCGCCCCTGAGCAGGCCGCCGTTGACGGTCGTCGGTCCGGCGTACGTGTGGGTATGGGCGTCTCCCAGGTCGGCGAAGTTGTCGCCCTCCTTGGTGAGCGAGCCCGTACCGCTGATGCCCGCGTCGCCTTTGTAGAAAAAGCCGCCGGTCGTGCCGCGGGCGTCGATGATCAGCGCGCCGTTGTTGACGATGGTCGATTCGAAGTAGTCGCTCATGATGCCGGTCGCGTCGCCGATCTTGAGCGTGCCGCTTTCGATGGTCGTCGTGCCGGTGTAATACAGCATCCCGGAAAGCGTCAGCGTGCCCGTGCCGGTTTTCACCAATCCGCCCGCGCCCTCGATGGTGCCGCTGAAAGTGCTGTCGGTATTGGCGCCGCCCGCGGTGAGCGCGCCGGCCTCCATGACGAGCGTGCCCGAGCCGGTGAGCGTCCCGACGCGGCTGGACGCCAGTCCGCGAAAAGTCGCGCCGCTCTTGATGTCGAGCGTCCCGCTGCCGTCGATCTGTCCCCGCAGTTCGCCGCTTTCGATCGTAGTGTTGCCCGTGTAGGTGTTGCCGAGGCCGATCGAGGCGATGCCCGTGCCTCTCTTGATCAGGGCGCCCGTGCCGCTGATGCCCGCCGCGCCTTTGTAGTTGAAATCGCCGTGGGTGGTGTCGATGACCAGTGTGGCGTTGTTGACGATGGTCGAGACGAAGTCCTTGCTCGTGATGCCCGTGAACGCGTCGCCGATCTGCAGCGTTCCCTGCTGGATCGTGGTCTGTCCCGTGTAAGTGAGATCGCCGGTCAGGGTCTGCATCCCGGCGCCCGTTTTCACCAGGCCGCCGTCGCCGTCGATGGTGCCCGAGAAACCCGGGAAGCCCGTTGTGTTCAGGGTCAGGTCGCCGCTGACCAGATCGATCTCGCCCGAACCGCTCAGTCCGCCGACCGTGCTCGAGCCCAGCATTTCGAAACGGGTGTTCGCATCCGAGATGGTGAGTGTCGCACCGTTGTCGATCCGGCCGCGCAACGTGGCGCCGTCGCCCAAGGACGTGATGCTTTCATGGTTCGCCAGACCCACGGACACGTCCAGATTGTCGAGCTGCAGAAGCCCCGTCCCGGACAGGGTGGCGGCGCTGAAATCCCAACTATGGCCGTTACCGTAAATCCTGAGCGCGTCGCTCTGGACGTCCACGGTGATGCCGGGCTTGGCCGTGGGCAGGTCGGATTGAAGCGAAATGATGTCGAACGTGTCGAGATTCACGACGATGGTGTGCGGTCCCGAATCGTCGGCGTTCGCCTGCTCGAGCGCCCAGCGCAGCGTATTCGCTCCGGCATCGTTCGCGCTCGTGACGTACCAGGTACCGGCCTGCGCAGGCGCGGCGAATACGGAGGCCAATGCCAAGGCGATCGCCTTGCGCCCCCCCACAGCGACTGCTCGGTTTTTCATCTTCTTCTCCTCCCCGTGTGCCATGGCGGGGCGGGCGGATGGTAACAAAAGTGCGATCCGGCGGCACATCGCACGGGAGCATGCTCCGGACCAAACCTGAGTCGCGCGAGGAAAACCTGCACCTTCCTTGCGGCAGGCGACCCGATAACCTGCTCTCCGGGAACGCCGGCCGAGCCGCGCCGGTACAATACGGCTCCCGGTATCGAACGGACTTCAGCCATGACCGACGACATCGAAGGCCTGCGCCGCATCCTCAGCACCTATCGCACCGTCGCGATGGTCGGTCTTTCGGCGGACTGGTTCCGGCCGAGCAACTTCGCCGCCAAATATTTGATCGAGCACGGCTACACCGTCATCCCGGTCAATCCGCGCTACGAGGAGATCCTCGGGCAGAAGTGCTACAAGTCGCTGCGCGACATCCCCGTGCCGGTCGATGTGGTCGACGTGTTCCGCAAGACCGAGGACGTGATGCCCGTCGCCGAGGACGCGATCGCCATCGGCGCCAAGGTGCTGTGGCAGCAGATCGGCGTGCTGAACTACGAAGCGGCGGCGAAGGCCGAGGCGGCGGGCCTCGAAACCGTCATGGACCGCTGCATGAAGATCGAGCACGGCCGGCTGTTCGGCGGCCTGAACTGGGTGGGCGTGAACACCAGGGTGATTTCCGCCAAACGCCCCCGTCACCTGGCGTATTGATATGGCAGACAGAAATTTCGGCTTCGAAACCCTGTGCCTGCATGCGGGCCAGATTCCCGACCCGGCCACCGGCGCGCGCGCCACACCGCTGTACCAGACGACCTCCTACGTCTTCGATTCGGCCGACCACGCCGCGAGCCTGTTCAACCTCGCGACCTTCGGCAATGTCTATACGCGGCTGTCGAACCCGACCACGGCGGTGTTCGAGGAACGCATGGCGGCGCTGGAGAACGGCCGCGCCGCGGTCGCGACCGCGACAGGCCAGGCCGCGGAGATGGCCGCCGTGCTGACCATCCTCAAGGCCGGCGACCACATCGTGTCCTCCAGCACGCTCTACGGCGGCACGCACACGCTGTTCGACGTCAACCTGCGCAAGCTCGGCATCGAGACGACTTTCGTCGATGCCGACGACCCCGAGAACTTCCGCAAGGCGCTGCGTCCCAATACCCGCCTGCTCTACGCGGAGACCATCGGCAATCCGGGTCTCAACGTGCTCGACATCGAAGCGGTGGCGGCGATCGCCAAGGACGCGGGCGTGCCGCTGATGATCGACAACACGGTCGCCACGCCCTATCTCTGCCGGCCGCTCGACCACGGCGCCGACATCGTCGTGCACTCGGCCACCAAGTACATCGGCGGACACGGCACCACCATGGGCGGCGTGATCGTCGAGTCCGGCCGCTTCAACTGGGCGAACGGCAAGTTTCCCGAGATGGTCACGCCCTCGCCCGGCTATCACGGCGTGATCTTCTACGAGACCTTCGGCGACTTCGGCTACACCATGAAGGCGCGCATGGAGACCATGCGCGTGTACGGTCCCACGCTTTCGCCCTTCAACGCCTGGCAGCTCCTGCAGGGACTGGAGACGCTGCACGTGCGCATGGACCGCCATTGCAGCAACGCGCTCGCGGTCGCCGAATTCCTGTCGCAGCATCCGCAGGTGGCGTGGGTGAACTACCCCGGCCTCAAAGGCAACCGCTATTACGAGCTCGCGCGCAAATACATGCCCAAGGGCGGGCCCGATGGCCCACCCTTCGCCGCCAAGGCCGCCGCCAGGGCCGCGGAGAAGTTCCTCGAGCCGGCGCGCTCTCGACCCCACCCCGCAAAAATCGGTGCCCCAAACA
>QGUL01000194.1 GCA_003242425.1 Pseudomonadota bacterium
GCTCAAGGCGATCGGTATGACGCCCGAGCAGATCCTCGAGACCTTCTACGACTTCGACACCTTCCACCTCGGCAAGGACCAGGTGCAGTTCGAGCTCGTACCCGAGCGCCTGCGGGGCGAAGTCGCGCGCTTCGACTTCCTGGACAAGAGCGGCAAGGTCATCATCCCGAAGGACAAGCGCATCACCGCCAAGCACATCCGTGACCTGGAGGCCGCCGGTATCCATCGCATGAACGTGCCGGACGAATTCCTGATCGGCCGCACGCTGGCGCACAACGTCATCGACACCGAGACCGGCGAGATCATCGCCAACGCCAACGACGAGATCACCGAGACGGTGCTGGCGAAGCTGCGCGAGGCCAAGGTCGAGGTCGTGAAGACGCTGTACGTGAACGACCTCGATCACGGGCCATACATTTCGGCCACGCTGCGCATCGACGAAACGGCCGACCAGACCGCCGCGCGCATCGCCATCTACCGCATGATGCGTCCGGGCGAGCCGCCCACGGAGGAAGCGGTCGAGACGCTGTTCAACGGCCTGTTCTACTCCGAGGAACGTTACGACCTCTCGCGCGTCGGCCGCATGAAGTTCAACCGCCGCGCCTATCCGACCCAGATCGACGACCGCGCGCCGGGCTGGCTGCGCCGCTTCTATGAGCGCGTCGGCCCGCAGGGCGTGGACGGCCCGGGCGTGCTGACCAACGACGACATCCTCGCGGTGATCGCCATCCTGGTCGAGCTGCGCAACGGCCGCGGCGAGATCGACGACATCGACCACCTCGGCAACCGCCGCGTGCGTTCCGTGGGCGAACTGGCGGAGAACCAGTTCCGCGCGGGCCTCGTGCGCGTCGAGCGCGCGGTGAAGGAGCGCCTCTCGCAGGCCGAGAGCGAGAACCTGATGCCGCACGACCTGATCAACGCCAAGCCGATCAGTGCGGCGATCAAGGAGTTCTTCGGCTCCTCGCAGCTCTCGCAGTTCATGGACCAGACCAACCCGCTGTCCGAGATCACGCACAAACGCCGCGTCTCGGCTCTGGGTCCGGGCGGTCTCACCCGCGAGCGCGCGGGCTTCGAGGTGCGCGACGTGCACCCGACCCACTACGGCCGCGTGTGTCCGATCGAGACGCCCGAAGGTCCGAACATCGGTCTGATCAACTCGCTGGCGCTTTACGCGCGCACCAACGAGTACGGTTTCATCGAAACGCCGTACCGTCGCGTCGTGGACGGCAAGGTCACCGACGAGATCCACTACCTGTCGGCGATCGAGGAAGGCAACTACGTCATCGCCCAGGCGAACGCGACCCTGGACGAGGAAGGTCGCCTGGTCGACGCGCTGGTGTCCTGCCGCTACAAGAACGAATTCGAGCTGAAGTCGCCTGCGGAAGTGCAGTACATGGACGTGGCGCCGGCGCAGATCGTGTCGGTGGCGGCCTCGCTCATCCCGTTCCTGGAGCACGACGACGCCAACCGCGCACTGATGGGTTCCAACATGCAGCGCCAGGCGGTGCCCTGCCTGCGTCCCGAGAAGCCGCTGGTCGGTACCGGCATCGAGCGCACCGTGGCGGTGGACTCGGGCACGGCGGTGCAGGCGCTGCGCGGCGGCGTGGTGGAATACGTGGACGCGAGCCGCATCGTGGTGCGCGTCAACGACGACGAGACGCTGCCCGGTGAAGTCGGCGTCGACATCTACAACCTCGTCAAGTACACGCGCTCCAACCAGAACACCAACATCAACCAGCGGCCGCTGGTGCGCATCGGCGAGAAGATCGCCAAGGGCGACGTGGTGGCCGACGGCGCCTCGACCGACATGGGCGAACTGGCGCTGGGGCAGAACATGCTTGTCGCGTTCATGCCCTGGAACGGCTACAACTTCGAGGACTCGATCCTGGTCTCCGAGAAGGTGGTGGCCGACGACCGCTACACCTCGATCCACATCGAGGAACTGACTGTGGTCGCGCGCGACACCAAGCTGGGTCCGGAAGAGATCACCCGCGACATCTCGAACCTCTCGGAAGCGCAGCTTGCGCGCCTGGACGAGTCGGGCATCGTGTACATCGGCGCCGAAGTCGAGGCGGGCGATGTGCTGGTCGGCAAGGTGACGCCCAAGGGCGAAACCCAGCTCACGCCGGAAGAGAAGCTGCTGCGTGCCATCTTCGGCGAGAAGGCCTCCGACGTGAAGGACACCAGCCTGCGCGTGCCCTCGGGCATCAGTGGCACGGTGATCGACGTGCAGGTCTTCACGCGTGAAGGCATCGAGCGCGACAAGCGCGCCCAGCAGATCATCGACGAGGAGCTGAAGCGCTATCGCAAGGACCTGCAGGACCAGTTGCGCATCGTCGAGAATGACACCTTCGGCCGTATCGAGCGCCTGCTCGTGGGCAAGGCCGCGGCCAAGGGGCCGAAGCTCGCCAAGGGCACCAAGATCACGGCCGAGTACCTCGCCGAGCTCGAGCGCTACAAGTGGTTCGAGATCAGCCTGCAGGACGATGAGGCCCAGGCCCAGCTCGAAGCCCTGAAGGACAGCCTGACGCGCATCCGCGACGGCTTCGAGAAGCTCTACGAGGTCAAGAAGCGCAAGCTCACCCAGGGCGACGAGCTGCCGCCCGGGGTGCAGAAGATGGTCAAGGTGTACCTCGCGGTGAAGCGCCGCATCCAGCCCGGCGACAAGATGGCCGGCCGCCACGGCAACAAGGGCGTGGTGTCGAAGATCGTGCCCGTCGAGGACATGCCCTACATGGCCGACGGCACGCCGATCGACATCGTGCTCAACCCGCTGGGCGTGCCCTCGCGGATGAACGTGGGCCAGATCCTGGAGACCCACCTCGGCTGGGCGGCCAAGGGTCTCGGCCAGCGCATCGGCGAAATGCTGAAGCGCCAGGCGAACGTGTCCGAGATCCGCGCCTTCCTCGACCGCATCTACAACTGCAGCGGCAAGAAGGAAGACCTGAGCCAGCTCACCGACGAGGAAATCGTGCGGCTGGCCGAGAACCTGGTCGACGGTGTGCCGTTTGCAACGCCGGTCTTCGACGGCGCGACCGAAGAAGAGATCAAGGACATGCTGGAGCTGGCGGGCCTGCCGCGTACCGGCCAGGTGACGCTGTACGACGGTCGTACGGGCGATCCCTTCGACCGGCCGGTGACGGTGGGCTACATGCATATGCTGAAGCTGCACCACCTGGTCGACGACAAGATGCACGCGCGTTCGACCGGTCCGTACAGCCTGGTCACCCAGCAGCCGCTGGGCGGCAAGGCGCAGTTCGGCGGCCAGCGCTTCGGCGAAATGGAAGTGTGGGCGCTCGAAGCCTACGGTGCCGCGTACACCCTGCAGGAGATGCTCACGGTCAAGTCCGACGACATCGCCGGCCGGACCAAGGTGTACGAGAACATCGTCAAGGGCGACCACAAGATCGACGCCGGCATGCCGGAGTCGTTCAACGTGCTGGTGAAGGAGATCCGGTCGCTCGGCATCGATATCGACCTGGAACGCGACTGACAGGCGTATGTGGCGGGGCGCATGCCCCGCCGGCGAAAGTTTTGGAATGCAGCACTCTTAACGGAGTGAGTGAGAGATGAAAGCACTGCTCGATCTGTTCAAACAGGTAACGCAGGATGAAGAGTTCGACGCGATCCGAATCGGTCTTGCGTCACCCGAGAAAATCCGTTCCTGGTCGTACGGCGAGGTCAAGAAGCCCGAGACGATCAACTACCGCACGTTCAAGCCCGAGCGCGACGGCCTGTTCTGCGCCAAGATCTTCGGGCCGATCAAGGACTACGAGTGCCTGTGCGGCAAGTACAAGCGCCTCAAGCACCGCGGCGTGATCTGCGAGAAGTGCGGCGTCGAAGTGACGCTGGCCAAGGTGCGCCGCGAGCGCATGGGCCACATCGAGCTCGCCTCGCCGGTGGCGCACATCTGGTTCCTGAAGTCGCTGCCCTCGCGTCTGGGCCTGGTGCTCGACATGACGCTGCGCGACATCGAGCGCGTGCTGTACTTCGAGGCCTTCGTGGTGACCGATCCGGGCCTGACCCCGCTCAAGCGCGGCCAGCTCCTCACCGAGGACGACTACCTGGCGAAGGTCGAGGAGTTCGGCGACGACTTCCAGGCCATGATGGGTGCCGAAGGCATCCGCGAACTGCTGCGCACGCTGGACATCCCGCACGAGATCGAGCAGCTGCGCAAGGACCTGCAGGCGACCAGCTCCGACACCAAGATCAAGAAGATCGCCAAGCGGCTGAAGCTGCTGGAGGCCTTCCAGAAGTCCGGCATCAAGCCCGATTGGATGATCATGGAAGTGCTGCCGGTGCTGCCGCCGGATCTGCGTCCGCTGGTGCCGCTGGACGGCGGCCGCTTCGCGACTTCCGATCTGAACGATCTCTATCGCCGCGTCATCAACCGCAACAACCGTCTCAAGCGCCTGCTCGAGCTGAAGGCGCCGGACATCATCGTGCGCAACGAGAAGCGCATGCTGCAGGAGGCGGTGGATTCGCTGCTCGACAACGGCCGCCGCGGCAAGGCGATGACCTGCGCCAACAAGCGTCCGCTGAAGTCGCTCGCGGACATGATCAAGGGCAAGGGCGGCCGCTTCCGCCAGAACCTGCTCGGCAAGCGCGTCGACTACTCCGGCCGTTCGGTGATCG
>QGUL01000195.1 GCA_003242425.1 Pseudomonadota bacterium
AAGGTGCGCCGCGTGGTGCTGCTCGGGCCTTGTCACCGTGTGCGGGTGCGCGGTCTTGCGCTGCCCGGCGCGGCGGCGCTGCAAACGCCGCTCGGCGCTGTGCCGGTGGATGCGGAAGGCGTGCGGGCGATCGAAGACCTGCCGCAGGTGCTGACCTCGCCGCTCGCGCACGCGCAGGAACACGCGCTGGAAGTGCAGCTGCCTTTCCTGCAGACAGTGCTGGGCGACTTCGCGGTCGTGCCGCTCGCAGTCGGCGATGCCTCGCCGGAGGAAGTCGCGGAAGTGCTCGAGCGGCTGTGGGGCGGCGAGGAAACGCTGATCGTGGTGAGCTCCGATCTCTCGCACTACCACCCTTACGAGGAAGCGCAGGCGATCGATGCCCACACCTGCCGGTCCATTCTCGCGCTGGATTCGCGGATCGATCACGAACAGGCCTGCGGCGCCACGCCCGTCGCCGGGCTGCTGCTCGAGGCGCGGCGCCGCGGCATGAAGCCTGAACTGCTCGATCTGCGCAATTCCGGCGATACGGCGGGCGACCGCCGCCGGGTGGTGGGCTATGCCGCCTTCGCGTTCCGCGAGGCTGGAGCGGTGGCATGACGTCCGAACAGGGGCTGACACTGCTCAGGCTCGCCCGCGCGGGTGTGCATGCCGCGGTGGGCGGACCCGAGGTGCGCATTCCGCGCGAAGACTGGCTGCAGGCGCCCGGCGCGAGCTTCGTAACGCTGATGCGCGAGGGTGCCCTGCGCGGTTGCATCGGTACTCTCGAAGCCTGGCGGCCGCTCGCGGAGGATGTGGTGGAGAACGCTCGCGCGTGCGCTTTGCGCGATCCGCGTTTCGAGCCGCTCACGGCCGAGGAATACGAGTCGGTCGATATCGAAGTCTCGTTGCTTTCGTCTTCGGAGCCGCTGTTGTTCGCGGACGAGGAGGAGCTGTACGAGCGGCTGCGCCCCGGCGTGGACGGCGTGATCCTGTCCGCCGGTCCGCGGCGCGCGACCTTTCTGCCGCAGGTGTGGGAGCAGTTGCCCGATCCGATGGAATTCATGGCGCAGTTGCAGCGCAAGGCGGGGCTGCAGGACCTGCCGCTGCGCGCCTGCACGGTGCGGCGCTACACCGTGCGCAAGTGGCGCGAGGCCGATTTCGCCGCGGCGGGAACGAAGTCCTGAGGCGCCGGTCTGCATGGGCATGACTGCATCGACCGAAGCTTTTCCCGCCCGCTGGTGGCACAGGCTGGACGACGGCCGCATCCAGTGCGACCTTTGTCCGCGCGACTGCAAGCTGCACGAGGGTCAGCGCGGCGCCTGTTTCGTGCGACAGCGCATAGGCGACCGCATGGTGCTGACGACTTACGGCCGTTCCTCCGGTTTCTGCGTCGATCCGGTGGAGAAGAAGCCGCTTAACCACTTCTATCCCGGCACGCCGATCCTGTCCTTCGGCACGGCGGGCTGCAACCTGGCCTGCAAGTTCTGCCAGAACTGGGACATCAGCAAGTCGCGCGAAATGGACCGGCTGATGGATCAGGCCTCGCCCGAGGCGATCGCGCGCGCGGCCGAGGAACTGGGCTGCAAGAGCGTGGCCTTCACCTACAACGATCCGGTGATCTTCGCCGAGTACGCCATGGACTGCGCCGACGCCTGCCGCGAGCGCGGCATCAAGGCCGTGGCGGTGACGGCCGGCTACATCGGACCGCAGGCGCGGCGCGAGTTCTACGCCAAGATGGACGCGGCCAACGTCGATCTCAAGGCCTTCACCGACGCCTTCTACTTCAAGCTCTGCGGCGCGCATCTGCAGCCGGTGCTCGACACCCTGGTCTATCTCAAGCACGAGACCGAAGTGTGGTTCGAAATCACCACGCTGCTCATCCCGGGCAGAAACGATTCGGACGCGGAGCTCGAAGCCATGTGCGCCTGGATCGAGCGCGAGCTGGGGCCGGACGTGCCGCTGCATTTCACCGCCTTCCATCCCGACTACAAGCTGAACGACCTCCCGTCCACGCCCGCTGCCACGCTGGCGCGCGCGCGGCGCATCGCGCTGGACCGCGGTCTCAACTACGTCTACACCGGCAACGTGCACGACCCGGAGGGCGGCACCACCCGCTGCCCGGGCTGCCAGACGCCCGTGATCGTGCGCGACTGGTACCGCATCCTCGCCTACCGTCTCGACGACGAGGGACGCTGCACAGCCTGCGGCACGGCCCTGCCCGGGCGCTTCCAGCGCTTCGAGGGCGCGTTCGGGCCGCGCCGCATGCCCGTCCGGCTGGCGGCCTGAGTGTCCACAACATCGGGGTAAAACGAGGCCTGTATAAACTTACAGGGCTCGTGCTATGATGTGCCGGCTCATCCCCTGAGCCAGCAGCCCCCGCACACTGACGCCGTCGGGAAAGCGCGGGCTGCCGCGGTTGCCGGAAAGCGCGGGGCGCGAGCCCCTTGTTCGGACGCTTGATCATGGGAGAATACCGTGCACTCTGATAAGGACCTCACGCAAATCATGGACGAGAACAAATCCAAGGCCCTGGCGGCCGCGCTGGCTCAGATCGAAAAGCAATTCGGCAAGGGGTCCATCATGCGCATGGACGCCGAGGCCGCAGCCGACGTGGACGTCGTTTCGACCGGCTCGCTCGGCCTGGACATCGCCCTCGGCGTCGGCGGCCTGCCGCGCGGCCGGGTGGTGGAGATCTACGGTCCGGAATCCTCGGGCAAGACCACGCTGACGCTGCAGGTCATCGCCGAGGTCCAGAAAATGGGCGGCACGGCGGCCTTCATCGACGCCGAGAACGCGCTCGATCCGCAATACGCCCAGAAGCTCGGCGTCAACATCAACGAACTGCTGATCTCCCAGCCGGACACGGGCGAACAGGCGCTGGAAATCGCCGACATGCTGGTGCGTTCCGGCTCGGTGGACGTGATCGTGATCGACTCCGTCGCGGCGCTGGTGCCCAAGGCGGAGATCGAGGGCGAGATGGGCGACGCGCTGCCCGGCCTGCAGGCCCGCCTGATGAGCCAGGCGCTGCGCAAGCTCACCGCCACCATCAAGCGCACCAACACGCTGGTGATCTTCATCAACCAGATCCGCATGAAGATCGGCGTCATGTTCGGCAGCCCCGAGACCACCACCGGCGGCAACGCGCTGAAGTTCTACGCCTCGGTGCGCCTCGACATCCGCCGCATCGGCTCGATCAAGAAGGGCGACGAGGTGATCGGCAACGAAACCCGCGTGAAGGTGGTGAAGAACAAGGTCGCGCCGCCCTTCCGCGAAGCGGTGTTCGACATCCTCTACGGCGAGGGCATCTCGCGCGAAGGCGAGATCCTGGAGCTGGGCGTGCAGCACGACATCGTCGAGAAGTCCGGCGCCTGGTATTCGTACAAGAAGGAGCGCATCGGCCAGGGCAAGGACAACGCACGCGAATTCCTGCGCGAGCATCCAGAAATCGCCGCCGAGATCGAAGCGCAGATCCGCGAGAAGGTCGGCGTGCGCAATCCTGCCGCCGCCATGGCGCCGGCCGAGGCCTGACCGGCCTTCGGCGATCCGCCCGGGGGCAACGCGCGTTGCCCCCGTTGTCCGTTCGGTAGATGAAGAAACTCGGCCTGCGCGAACGCGTCGTGAACCTGCTTGCCCGGCGCGAACACAGCCGGGCGGAGCTGGCGCGCAAGCTCGCGCCGCATGTCGAGGAAGGGGACGACCTCGACGCCCTGCTCGACGAGCTCGCCGCCCGCAAGCTCCTGTGCGACGAACGCTACGCCGAAGCGCGCGCCCATACCCTGGCGCGCAAGTACGGCACCGCCCGCATCGAGCATGAGCTGCGCCGCCAGGGCGTGGCCGAAGACATCGTGCGGCGCGTCGCCGGCGAAATGCGCGCCAGCGAAGTGACGCGCGCGCGGGAAGCCTGGCAGAAGCGCTTCGGCGTACTGCCCGACACGCCCGAAGCCCGCGCCAGGCAGATGCGTTTCCTCGCCGCGCGCGGTTTCGACAGCGAGACGATCCGCGCCGTGCTGCGCGGCGCCGCCGACGACTAGCGCACGCTTCTTGCCCGCAGGCGGGCGATGGCCTTTCCGGAGCCTGCCATGGGCACCCGCCTTGCAAAAAAACTCCTCATCGTTTGCGCATTGGCGCTGGCCGCCTGCGAGCAGCTCGGCGGTTACACCTCGATTGCCGACATCCGCGCCGCGCCGGGCCGCTACGAAGGCCAGGAAGTGAAAATCCGGGGCGTGGTGCGCGCCACGACCAAGATGCCCTTCGTGGACCTGCGCACCTTCCTCATCGAGCAGGGCGGACAGGATCTGCTCGTCATCACCGCCGGTCCGCTGCCCGCCGAAGGCACGCGCGTCGCGTTGCGCGGCGTGGTCGAGAGCGCGGCGATCGTCGAGGGGAGGGCCTTCGGCCTGCGCGTGCGCGAAATCGAACGCTTATGAGGAGGGCGCATGGCCGCCGTCGCACCATCGATCACAGACCGGGAGACGCTGCGGGAACGCTTTCACGCCGTGCGCGGTACCACCGTCGAGCTCGCCGCGCCGCTCACGGACGAGGATTGTGCCGTGCAGTCGATGCCCGATTGCAGCCCCGCCAAATGGCATCTCGCGCACACCACCTGGTTCTTCGAAACCTTCGTGCTGGAGCGCC
>QGUL01000196.1 GCA_003242425.1 Pseudomonadota bacterium
GGGCTCGCCTTCAAGCCGAATACAGACGACATGCGCGAGGCCCCCAGCCGCGTACTGGTTGCGGAGCTGCTCAAGCGCGGCGCCACGATCCACGCCTACGACCCGGCGGCGATGGACGAGGCGCGGAGCGTGTTCGGCGACGAGCCGCGCATCCGCTACGCCGCATCACCCATGGGGGCGCTGGAGGGTGCGGACGCCCTGGCCATCGTCACCGAATGGAAAGAATTCCGCAGCCCGGATTTCGCGAGCATCAAGCGAGCGCTGAAGCAGCCGCTGGTGTTCGACGGACGCAATCTCTACGACCCGCGCGACGTGCGCGAAGCGGGTCTGGAATATTTCGCGATCGGACGGCCCGCTTGAAAGTCACGCTACCTTCCTTCGAAAACGCGCGCGTCCTCGTGGTCGGGGACGTGATGCTCGACCGTTACTGGTTCGGCGAGGTGAGCCGCATTTCCCCCGAGGCGCCGGTGCCGGTGGTGCGGGTCGAACGCACCGAGGAGCGGCCCGGCGGTGCGGCCAACGTCGCCCGCAATATCGTCGCCCTGGGCGCCCGGGCGGCGCTGCTTTCCGTGGTGGGGCGGGACGAGGCCGGCGCGAGCCTCAAACGCCTCGCGGAGGCGTCAGGGGTGCGCGCGAGCCTGCACGTGGACGCCGCGTTCTCCACCACCGTGAAGCTGCGCGTGATCGGACGCCAGCAGCAGCTGCTGCGCATCGATTTCGAAACCATGCCGAGCCACGAGGTGCTGGCGGCGAAACTGCAGGAATTCGAGCGGGCGATCGAGGACTGCCAGGTCGTCATCCTGTCCGATTACGGCAAGGGCGGGCTGACCCACATCGAGACGATGATACGGCTGGCGCGCGAGCGCGGCCGTACGGTGCTGGTCGATCCCAAGGGCGACGACTATTCGCGCTATCGCGGTGCCACCGCGGTGACGCCCAACCGCGCCGAGCTGCGCGAGGTGGTGGGCCGTTGGAAGGACGAGGAGGATCTCACCCGCCGCGCCCAGGCGCTGCGGGACGAGCTCGACCTGGACGCCATCCTGCTCACCCGCAGCGAGGAGGGCATGACGCTCTACCAGCGCGACCGGGTGGTGCACGAGCCGACCAAGGCGCGCGAGGTGTACGACGTCAGCGGCGCGGGCGACACCGTCATCGCCACGCTGGGGACCATGCTGGCCAGCGGCGCGGGCATGGTCGAGGCGATGCGCGTGGCCAATCACGCCGCCGGCATCGTCGTTGGTAAACTAGGCACTGCGGTGGTCCACCGGGACGAGCTGCTCGCCGAGCTGAACGCCCACTGAGCACGGGCGCACCGTCCGGGACCTCCCCATCCTCGAACAGTCTTATGGCCACTTATTACGTCGTCACCGGCGCAGCCGGCTTCATCGGTTCCAATCTCGTGCGGGCGCTCAACGAGCGCGGCATTGACAACATCATCGCGGTTTACAACCTGTCCCGCGCCGAAAAGTTCCCCAACCTGGTGAACCGGGAGATCGCCGGCTTCTTCGACAAGGAGGACTTCCACCAGCGGCTGCCGGCCGGCGCCTTCGAAGGCGCCTTCGAGGCGGTGCTGCACCAGGGCGCGTGCTCCGACACCATGGAGACCGACGGCCGCTACATGATGGAGAACAACTACCGCTATTCCGTGACGCTGCTCGATTTCTGCCAGGAGGAGGACATCCCGTTCATCTACGCCTCTTCCGCCTCCGTGTACGGCGCCGGCAAGGTGTTCCGCGAAGCGCGCGAGTTCGAGGCGCCGCTCAACGTCTACGGTTATTCGAAATTCCTGTTCGACCAGGTGGTACGGCGGCGGCTGCCCGCTGCCGATTCGCAGATCGTCGGGTTCCGCTATTTCAACGTCTACGGCCCGAACGAGGCGCACAAGGGGCGCATGGCCTCGGTAGCCTGGCATTTTTACAACCAGTACCGGCAGAACGGCCGGGTGAAGCTGTTCGAGGGCAGCGACGGCTACGGCGACGGCGAGCAGCGGCGCGACTTCGTCTCGGTCGAGGACGTCGTCAAGGTCAACCTGCATTTCCTCGAGCGGCCGCAGTATTCGGGCATCTACAACGTCGGCACCGGCCGCGCGCAGTCGTTCAACGAGATGGCGGTGGCGACCATCAACGCCTGCCGGCGCGCCGAGCGCAAGCCGCCGGCCTCATTGGACGAACTCAAGGCACTGGGCGCGATCGAATACATTCCGTTCCCCGAAGCGCTCAAGGGCAAATACCAGAGCTATACCGAGGCGGACATCACCGCCTTGCGCAATGCCGACTACCAGGCGCCGTTCCTTTCGGTGGCCGAGGGTGTCGAGCGCTATGTCGACGAACTGATGCGGCGAGAAGGCCATGTACAAAACGATTGATGCGACCATCGGCGAAACGCCGCTCGTGCGCCTGCAGCGCCTGCCGGGCAAGACCAGCAATGTGGTGCTCTGCAAGCTGGAAGGCAACAACCCGGCGGGATCGGTGAAGGACCGGCCGGCGTTTTCGATGATTAAGCGGGCCGAGGAGCGCGGCGAGATCAAGCCCGGCGACACCCTCATCGAGGCGACCAGCGGCAACACCGGCATCGCGCTCGCCATGGCGGCGGCCATGCTGGGCTACCGCATGATCCTGATCATGCCCGAACACCTTTCGGTCGAACGCCGCCAGACCATGCGCGCCTTCGGCGCCGAGATCATCCTCACGCCCAAGGCGGGCGGCATGGAGGCCGCGCGCGACCTCGCGGACAAGATGGTGGCCGAAGGCAAGGGGCGCATGCTCGACCAGTTCGCCAACCCGGACAACCCGCGCGCCCATTACGAAGGCACCGCGCCGGAAATCTGGCGCGACACCGAGGGCAAGATCACGCATTTCGTGAGCAGCATGGGCACCACCGGCACCATCGTCGGCTGCTCGCGCTACTTCAAGGAACGCAATCCGAACATCCAGATCATCGGCTGCCAGCCCGAGGAGGGGTCGCAGATTCCGGGCATCCGCAAATGGCCGGAAGCCTATCTGCCGAAGATCTACGATCCCTCCTGCGTGGACCGGCTGGAGTACGTCAGCCAGGCCGAAGCCGAGGAGATGGCGCGGCGGCTCGCGCGCGAGGAAGGCATCTTCGCAGGCATTTCCTCGGGCGGCGCGGTGGCGGTGGCGCTGCGCATCTCCGCGCAGGTGGAGAACGCGGTGATCGTGGCCATCGTCTGCGACCGCGGCGACCGTTATCTCTCCACCGGCGTGTTCCCGGAGTGAGGATGGCGGCGACGCTGGTCTTCGACATCGAAACGGTGCCCGACGTCGCGGGTTACCGCCTGCTCTACGACATCGATCCCGAACTGCCGGACGCCGAGGTGGCGGAACTCGCCTTCCAGCGCCGGCGTGCGCAGAACGGTTCCGATTTCCTGCCCCTGCATCTGCAGCGCGTGGTGGCGATCGCCTGTGTGCTGCGCGACAACGACAGTCTGAAGGTCTGGTCGCTCGGCACGCCGGAGGATTCGGAGGCGGCGCTGCTGCAGCGCTTCTTCGACGGCATCGAGAAGTACACGCCCCAGCTCGTCTCCTGGAACGGCGCCGGCTTCGACATGCCGGTGATGCATTACCGCAGCCTGCTGCACGGCGTGGTGGCGGGGCGCTACTGGGATTGCGGCGAAGGCGATTATCCCGACAGCCGCGATTTCAAGTGGAACAACTACATCAACCGCTACCACACCCGGCACCTGGATCTCATGGACCTGCTGGCGCTCTACCAGCCGCGCGCCAACGCGCCGCTGGATCAACTGGCGAAGCTGATGGGGTTCCCGGGCAAGCTGGGGATGGACGGCTCGCAGGTGTGGCAGGCCTACTGCGAGGGCCGCATCGACGAGATCCGCAACTACTGCGAAACGGATGTCGTCAACACCTGGCTCGTCTATCTCCGTTTCGAGCTGATGCGGGGCAGCATCGACCGCGCGCGTTACGAACGCGAGGTGGAACTGGTGCGCGCGACCCTGGCTAAAATCGACGCCCCGCATTGGCGCCAATTCCTCGCCGAATGGCGCGCCTGAAGCGCGCCGCTTTTTTTCACACTCAGGTTGTCCATTGCCGTACGCAGTCGTCGAATCGCTTGATCGGGAAGGCCGCGGCGTCGCGCACGTCGACGGCAAAGCCGTGTTCATCGAAGGCGCGTTGCCGGGCGAGCACGTCGAATACGAATCCTATCGGCGCAAGCCCACCTACGAGCTTGCGCAGGTCGTCACGGTGCTGCGCGAAAGCGCGGGCCGCGTACGGCCGAGATGCCCGCATTTCGGCGTCTGCGGCGGCTGCGCCATGCAGCACGCGGAGCCGCGCATGCAGGTGGCCGCCAAGCAGCGGGTGCTGGAAGACGCCTTCGAGCACATCGGCAAGGTGCGGCCGGAGCGCATGCTGTCGCCGGTGTACGGGCAGCCCTGGGGTTACCGGCACCCCGCGCGTCTGTCCGCGCGTCTCGGGCCCAAGAAGGGCGGCGGGCTCCCCCCCGGACGCTGATCCGGGCCCGGCCGGTCGGGCGGGGACGCCGATCCGCTCCGGCGGTTCTGAGATCCCGGCCCGATGGTGATCGCCCGGGGTCCCGCCGGATGCCACCGCGTGCCGGGCATCGTCCCGCGT
>QGUL01000197.1 GCA_003242425.1 Pseudomonadota bacterium
CGAACGGGCTTTCGTTGCTCGTCTGGGCGGTGGCGGCGATGCTGCTGCTCTACGCGGCGCGGTCGTCGATGCATGCCCTCATCCGTTCGGTCGCGCAGGCCATCACCCGGGCGGCGCGTGCCACGGTGCGCTGGCTGGGCGTGACGGTCCGGGCGCTGCGTGCGCGCAACCGTACCGTCCTTTACGCCTGGGCGCGGGAGGAGGCGTCCCGCCGGATCGAGCGCGAATTCGAGCGCGTCACGACCATGGTGATGCGCGACCTGAGCGGCTTCCCCGACCTGCGGCGCAAACTGCTGGAGGAGATCGAGCGTCTGGAAGCGGACTACAAGCAATGCGGCGAGGAACCGCCGCCCGCGCCGCAATGGGTCGAGGCCGTGGCGGCGGTGTCGCAGGTCAACAGCGGACATGAGGTCGTGCAGAAGGTGCTCAAGGAGATCGACGCGCTCATCATCGAATTGCACGACCGCGCCAAGCGGGAATACCGCCGCGCCTACCGGTCGCGCCATCGCATCCTCGGCGCCTGCATTCCCTTCTGGCGCGAAGTCGAGCGCAACGTGGCGCGCATCGACACCAAGCTCGAAACCCTGCGCGAGACCCTCTCGGCGCTCGATGCGCACATGGACCGCTATCGCGACATTGACGCCCGGGCCGACAAGATCGAACAGGCGCTCGCTAGTTCGGCGTTCGCGCGCTTCTTCGTTGCGCTTGCCGTCATGGCGGCGGGCGCGGGGGCCGCTTACTTCCACTACGAGCTGCTGATGCTGCCGCTGGCCGGCACGGCCGCGCTCGCTTTCCCGCAGGCGGCGGCCTGGACCATCGTCGCGCTCGAGCTGTGCATGGGCCTGTTCGTGCTGGAGAGCCTGCGCATCACGCGGCTCTTCCCGGACGTCACGCGGCTCGACACCGCGATGCGCCGGCGCCTGCTGCTGCTTTCCTCGACGGCGCTGGTGATCCTCGCCGCGGTGTCGGTGGCTTTGGTATGGATGCGCATCGACATGCTCGGCAACGCGCCGGCCGCGGGGCTCGACGCGATGCCGCTCGTGCAGTTCCTGCTTGCCGGCCTGCTGCCTTTCGCAATGGCGCTGCTCGCGCTCGCGCTGGAGCCCTTCGTGCGGTGCGGGCGTACGGTGGGCGGGGTCGTGGTGCTGGCGGCGCTCCGTACCGCGGCCTTCCTGCTGCGCGTGATCGCGCAGTTCGCGCAACACCTGAGTGAAGTCCTCATCCGTTTCTACGACGTCCTGATCGTGCTGCCGCTGACCGTGGAACGCCTGAGCCGGCGCACGGGTGCGCGCGAGAGCAAGGCGCGGCCGGTCGCGCTCGAAGTGAAGGAGCCCAGCCGGGCCTCGTAGCCGCGCCGGGTACGCCGGCTGCAAGACGAGCGCGGTCAGCTTCGGGAGACCGCCATGCCAGGCACCGGCCTTCGCGCGTCAGCCGGTCCGCGCCTTGACGCACATCACATCCGGCCGGTGCGTCCGCCGGCCGTCCGCATCCTTCAATCCTTCGCAATGCGTGGTGTGCCGTGCCGCACGCGCGCTGCACCGGGCTGCGCATGAGCGGCATCGTGGTGGTGACCGGCGCGTCCGCGGGCATCGGCCGCGCGACGGCGGTGGCGTTCGCCAGACGCGGCTGGCGCGTGGCCTTGCTCGCGCGCGGTCTCGCCGGACTGGAAGGCGCGAAGCGCGAAGTGGAGCGCGCGGGCGGCCAGGCCATGGTGGTGCCGGTCGATGTGGCGGACCGGGACGCGGTCGAAGCGGCGGCCGAACGCATCGAAAGCGAATGGGGCCCGATCGACGTCTGGGTGAACAACGCCATGGCGACCGTGTTCGCGCCGGTCATGGAAATCTCGCCCGACGATTTCAGGCGTGCCACCGAAGTGACGTACCTCGGTTCGGTGTGGGGCACGCTCGCGGCGCTGCGGCGCATGCTGCCGCGCAACCGCGGCACCATCGTGCAGGTCGGCTCGGCGCTCGCCTACCGTTCCATTCCCCTGCAGGCGGCCTATTGCGGCGCGAAGAGTGCCATACGCGGTTTCATCGATTCGGTGCGCTGCGAGCTCATCCACGAGCACAGCAAGGTCCGCGTGACCATGGTGCAGCTCGCGGCCTTCAACACGCCGCAGTTCGACTGGGGCCGCACGACCATGGCTTTCGAGCCCAAGCCGCTGGGCAAGATCTTCCAGCCCGAAGTGGCGGCGGAGAGCATCTACCGGGCGGCGCGCCGTCCGCGCCGCGAAGTGTGGGTGGGCTGGCCCGCCTTGCAGGCCCGGCTCGGGCAGATCTTCGTGCCCGGCTATCTCGACCGGCGGCTGGCTTTCGAGGCCTGGGAGGGACAGCAGTCCGACGAGCCGCTGCCGCCCGAACACGCGGACAACCTCTACCGGCCCGTGCGCGAGGACCGCGGCACGCACGGCCGCTTCGATGCGGTGGCGCTGCGCCACAGCGCGCAGGCCTGGCTCGACCGCCATCGCGTCGCCGTTGCGGTCGGGCTGCTGCCCCTGGTCGCCGCCGGTTTGCTGCTGCGGCGCCGCGGCTGAGGGAAGTTCGCACATGTCCCGGACAGCGTGTCTGGATTCCGACAGTGCCTTGCCGGTAGCATCGACCTCATCCGGCCTTCGCCGGGCGGTGCAAGCGGCTGATTTCCATGAATCCTCCTCCCAGTGACGGGGCGGCAGTCGAAGAAGACCAAAAAAGACCGCCCGCACACATAGACGAACGCAGTCTCGCGGCCATCCTCGACAACGTCGACGCGGCAATCTACGTCGCCGACATGCGCACGCACGAGCTGCTTTATCTCAACGCCTACGGCCGGGCGCGCTTCGGCGACTTCGAAGGCAGACACTGCTGGGAAGTGCTGCAGAAAGGGCAGAGCGGACCCTGCGAGTTCTGTACCAACGACCGGCTGCTGAACGAGGACGGCACCCCCGCGGGCGTGTACGTGTGGGAGTTCCAGAACACCGCCAACGGCCGCTGGTACCAGTGCCGCGATCAGGCGATCCGCTGGGGCGACGGCCGCATGGTGCGGCTGGAGATCGCCACCGACATCACCGACCGCAAGCGCATGGAGCTGCAATTGGAAGCGGCCAGCGCGCGTGCGGAGACCCTGGCCTACACCGACGAGCTGACCGGTCTGCCCAACCGCCGCGCCTTCTTCGAGCGCGGTGCGCGCATGTTCGAGCGCAACCGGCGCAGGAACCGCTCCACCGCGGTGATGATCTTCGACATCGACTACTTCAAGCGCATCAACGACACCTTCGGCCATCCGGGCGGCGACGAGGCGCTGCGCGCCATCGCGCGCAGCGTGCGGCCCGTGCTGCGCGAAGGCGACATGTTCGCGCGTCTGGGCGGCGAGGAGTTCGCCATTCTGCTGGCCGTCGATCACGAGGAGCAGGCGATGGCCGCGGCCGAGCGCGTGCGTGCGGCGGTGGCCGGCATCGAGCTGCGCTACGGCAACCGGCTGCTGCGCTGCACCGCGAGCTTCGGCGTGGCCTTCTGTCCGCGCGGCGGCAAGGATCTGGAAACCATGCTGCAGGAAGCCGATCACGCCCTGTTCGTCGCCAAGCGCAGCGGCCGCGACCGCGTCGTCTTTGCCGGCTAGCGGCATCCGAGTGTGTTCGCCGGCCGGTCCGCGCCGGTCGTGGTTGCGATGCGGCGTACCGTGCATGCCGGGCAGGGGAGCACGGTGCCCCCGCGATCCAACGCGTCCGACAACCAGGCCGCGATTGACCGCGCGCGAAGGGATGCGCGCCGACTCGCAAAATCTCGTGAACTCCGCCTGCGATCATTGACCGCCGTTTCCGAGCTCCCTAAGTTTGAGCGCACATGTACGTTGGGGAGGACGGGTGGAGTTTCCCGCTTTGTTCGACGATGACGAGCTGGAGCGTGTGCGCGCCGAACAGCTCGCGCGCGAATACGCGCGCCGCGAACCCTATCAACCGTTCCTCGTCGTCGCGCAGCACTATCCACGCATCGCCCGGGCGATCGAACAGCTCTGGGGCGCGCCGGAGATGGACCGCTTCTTCGACCGCCTGCTGATCGACGAGCGCGGCAACCGCGCGGGTTTCCCGCCCGAAGTCGTGCAGGCGCTGCTCCTGCTTTCCTCCCGGCACCAGCAGGCCTTCCGTTATCACACGCCCGCCGACGTCTGGATCAGCGACCCCACCGTTTCGCGCCGCGCCGCCCGGTGAGGCCGACCCTCTCCCGGCATCGTCGCCGCTTGTGCGATGATCCGGCCGGACAGAGAGGGTCCTATGAGCAAGCTGTTTTCGACGTTCAAACTCCGCGACACCGTATTCCGTAACCGCATCTTCGTTTCGCCCATGTGCCAGTACTCGGCACGGGACGGAGTGCCCAACGACTGGCATCTGGTGCATTTGGGCAGCCGTGCCGTGGGCGGCGCCGGGCTGGTGATGGTCGAGGCGACCGCCGTTTCGCCCGCGGGGCGCATTTCGCCCGCCGACACCGGCATCTGGAACGACGAACAGGTCGAAGCCTTCCGGCGCATCAGCGCCTTCATCGAAGCGCAGGGCGCGGTGAGCGCCATCCAGCTCGCGCACGCGGGGCGCAGGGCTTCA
>QGUL01000198.1 GCA_003242425.1 Pseudomonadota bacterium
CCAGAGCAAGGCCGCGAGCAGGAAGGCCGGCGAGACCGGCCGGCCTTCGCGGATGCGCTTGTCGGTCTGCGCGAGCGCCAGATTGACGAACTTCTCGCCCAGCGGCTGTTCGAGGATGACATCGAGCAGCGGCAGCAGGCCGTGGTGCAGGCCCTCGGCGCGCAGGCGCTGCAGACAGGCGCTGGCATGTCCCGAAAGCAGCAGCTTGAGCATCTCGTCGAACACGCGCGCGGCCGGCACGTTGTTGATGAGCGGGGCGAGCTGCTTGATCGGGGCGCGTGTCTTGGGGTCGATCTTGAAATCGAGCTTGGCCGCCAGCCGCACGGCGCGCAGCATGCGTACCGGATCTCCGCGGTAGCGCGCGGCGGGATCGCCGATCAGGCGCAGGGTGCGCGACTTCAGGTCGCGCACGCCGTTGTGATAGTCGAGCACCTCTTCGGTGGTCGGATCGTAGTAGAGCGCGTTGATGGTGAAGTCGCGCCGCGCGGCATCCTGCTCGCGGGTGCCGTAGACGTTGTCGCGCAGGATGCGGCCGTATTCGTCGGTCTCGCTGTCGGTGTTGAAGGCGCGGAAGGTCGAGACCTCGACCACCTCGTCGCCGAAGAGCGCATGCACCAGCTTGAAGCGCCGGCCGATGATGCGCGAGCGGCGGATCAGGCGGTGCACTTCCTCCGGCGTCGCGTCGGTGGCGACGTCGAAGTCCTTGGGCCGCACGCCCAGCATGAGGTCGCGCACCGCGCCGCCCACCACGTAGGCCTTGTAGCCGTGGGACTGCAGGATTTCGCAGACTTTGCGCGCGCCGTGGCTGACCGACTCGCGGCCGATGCCGTGTTCGGTACGACTGATGATCCTGGGCTCGGCTTCGGTGCCGAGGCCAAGCACGCGACGGATAAGTTTCTTGATCAAACGGACGGAAAGAGCAGGGTACGGTCCTGGATTTCGATGGCCTGAAGGCGGCAGCCGTAGAGGGCTTCCAGATGCGTCCTGGTCAGGACATCGGCGGCCGCGCCATGGCGAAAGTGCGCGGAATCATACAGCAAAAGCGCCCGGTCGCAGTAGCGTGCGGCCCAGGACGGTTCGTGCAGGCTCATGAGGACGATCCGCCCGGCCCGCGCCAGGGCGGCGCAATGCGCCATGACCTGCGCCTGATGGGCGAGGTCCAGATGGGTGAGGGGTTCGTCCAGCAGCAGCACCGGCGCGTCCTGCGCGAGCAGCTGGGCGATGCGTGCCCGCTGGCGTTCGCCGCCGGACAGCGTGCGGTAGGGTTGTCCGGCGCGTTCGAGGAGATCCATGGTGCGCAAGGCCTCCTCTACCGCCTCGGCGTGTTCGTCCGTGCCGAACCAGCCGCCGGCATGAGGCAGCCGGCCCAGCGCCACGTAGGCGCGCACCGTGCCCCAGTAGCTTTCGTGCTCCTCCTGCAGCAGCACGCCGATGCGCTGCGCGGCCTCGCGGCGCCGCAAGCCATGCACCGGCTGTCCGTCGAGCAGCACCTGGCCGGCGTCGCAGGGGCGCAGCCCGGCCAGCGCATGCAGGAGCGTGGACTTGCCCGCGCCGTTGCGGCCGAGCACAGCGCAGCAGGCGCCGGCTTCGAGCTCCAGGGAAAGGCCCTGCACGAGAGTGCGGCCGGGTACGCGCAGGACGAGATCGCGGACCGTGAGCTTCATCTGGTCCTCGCCAGCAGCCACAGCAGAACGGGTACGCCCACCAGCGCCGTCACCGCGCCGACCGGGAATTCCAGCGGCGCGGCCGCACTGCGGGCGAAGGTATCGGCCACGGTAAGCAGCGCGCCGCCCGCCAGCACGCTCAGGGGCAGCAGCGCGCGGTGCGCGTCCACGCCGGCGAGCCGCAGCAGATGCGGCACGACCAGCCCGACGAAGCCGATCGCCCCCGCCGTCAGTACCGCCGCGACGGTGGCGACGGTGGCGGCAAGGAAGGCCAGGGATTGGGTGCGGCCTACCGGCACGCCGAGCGAAGCGGCTTTGAGCGTACCAAGGCCGAGCGCGTCGAGCCGTCGCGCGAGCGGCAGCGCGAGCGCGAGCGCGGCAAAAAGGGCCAGCCATGCCGGCCAGACGCGCGTCGCGCCGGAGAGGTCGCCCATCAGCCAGAACAGCATGCCGTGCACGCGGCCGGCGGGAGCGATCGAAAGGATGAGCGCGACGATGGCGGCGAAGCCAGCCGCGAGCGCCACGCCGGTCAGCATGACGCGATGGACCTGCCAGCCCGTGAGCCGCAGGGAAAAGAGAAGCAGCGCGCCCGCCGCCGCGGCGGCGCCCGCGAACGCCCAGCCGCTCACCGCCCAGCCCGACAGCCCGAGCAGCATGGCGCCGAGCGCGCCGACCGAGGCGCCGCCCGAGACGCCGAGGATGTAGGGATCGGCGAGCGGGTTGCGCAGCAGCACCTGCAGCAGCGCGCCCGCCAGTGCGAGCAGTCCGCCGCAGGCGAAGGCCGCTGCCGCGCGCGGGGCGCGCAGGCCCCAGACGATCTCGACCACCGCCGCATCCGCTTCGCCGCTGAGCAGCCGCAGCCATTCGGCCGGCGCGATGGGGACGGAGCCGAAGCAAAGGGCCGCGCCCAGCGCGAGCGGCACCGAGAGCACCACGACCAGCGGGACGCTCGAGCGCATGGGGCGGAGGCTCTCTTTCAGGATGCGCCGTGCAGCGAGATCACCGGCCAGCCGCGCTCCTCGGCGACGCGCCGCAGCGTGTCGTCGGGATCGACCGCGACGGGATTGCTGACGCGCTCCAGCAGCGGCAGGTCGTTGAGCGAATCGCTGTAGAACCAGCTCCTGGGGAAATCGCCGATGGCGCGGCCGCGTTCGGCGAGCCAGGCCTCCAGCCGCTCGATCTTGCCTTCGCGGAAGCTCGGCGTGCCGGACACGCCGCCCGTGAACGCGCCGTCGCGCACTTCCGGCTCGGTGGCGATCAGGTGCTCGATGCCGAACTCGCGCGCGATGGGACCGGTGACGAAAGAATTCGTCGCCGTGACGATGACGCACAGATTGCCCGCGGCGAGATGGTCGTTCACCAGCTTGCGTGCGGCGGGCGTGATCATCGGCCGGATCTTCTCCGCCATGAACTCGCGATGCCAGGCGTCGAGTTGCGCGCGCGGGTACTGCGACAGCGGCTTCAACTGGAACATCAGGAACTCGTGGATGTTCAACGTGCCGGCCTTGTAGGCCTCGTAGAAGGCGTCGTTCGCGCGTTCGTAGATGTCGCGGTCGAGCACGCCGCGTTCGATGAGGAATTGCGCCCAGGCGTAATCGCTGTCGCCGCTGAGCAGGGTGTTGTCCAGATCGAAAAGCACCAGTTCCATCGCGTTTCTCAAGTTTCGGTTGGCGGCGCCGTGCGCCGCATGGATCAGCGTGCGCCGCCGTTCAATGCCTGCAGCGCTTCGCGGATGAGAGGCAAGGTGACCGGCCGCTTGGCGGTGAGCGAGTAGCGGTCGATCGCCTCCAATACCGCAATGAGCGTGGGCATGTCGCGGCGCAGATGGGTGAGCAGGTAGGCGATCACCTCGTCGGGAAGCCGCATGCCCAGTTCCCCGGCCCGTTGTCTGAGCGCGGTGGCTTTCTCTTCGTCGCTCAGAGGATGTAGCTGGAAGGCAAGCCCCGAGGCGAGCCGCGTGCGCAAATCCTCGCGTACCCGCAGCTCGCGCGGCCTGCTGTCGCCCGCCGCGAGTATGGCGCCGCCTGCCGCGCGGGCCTCGTTGAAGGCGTCGAAGAGCGCGCCTTGCGCCGCCTCGTCGAGCCGGTGCGCGTCGTCCACGGCGAGGAAGTGCGCGGGCGGACGGCCCCGGCGGCGCCACGCTTCGGCCACGGCATGGACGAGGTGCGATTTGCCCGCGCCCGTTTCGCCGTACAGATAGACCACGGCGCCGGCTTCCGGCGCATCCGCCAGAGCGCGCAACGCGGCGAGCGCGGCGCCGTTGCGTCCTGCGACGTAATTGTCCAGCGTCGGTTCGGGGCGCGGCGCGAGTTCCAGGAGCAACTGCTTCATGAAGCGGGCGGCTGGCCGTCGTTGTAGAAGGTGCTGGCGACGTACTTGCGCTGCAGGGTGCGCAGCGCGACCAGCAGCACCGCGCTGGCCGGCAATGCGATCAGCAGCCCGGTGAAGCCGAACAACTGCCCGAAGGCGAGCAGCGCGAAGATCACCACCACCGGATGCAGGCCGATGGCCTCGCCGACGAACTTGGGCGTGATGAAATTGCCTTCCACCGCCTGACCGAGGAAGAACACCGCCCACACCCAGCCGATATGCCAGAGATTGTCGAACTGCATCAGCCCGGAGAGCGTGGCGAGCACGAAGCCCACCGTGGCGCCGACGTAGGGAATGAAGGTCAGCAGCCCGGTCACCACGCCGATGGGCAGGAAGTAGTCGAGTCCCGCGAGCCACAGCCCGAGCGTGTAATAGACGCTCATGATGAGCAGCACCACGACCTGGCCGTGCAGGTACTGGCCGAGCGCATGATCGGCCTCGCGCACGAAACGCACCACATCGCCGTACCAGGGCCGGGGAATGAGCGCTTCAAAACGCCCGTGGAAAAGCCCCCAGCCGCGCACCAGGAAGAACAT
>QGUL01000199.1 GCA_003242425.1 Pseudomonadota bacterium
GCAAAAAACCCGGTCAAAGCGCCGGCCGGGAACCTGGCCGGGAAAGCGGACCCGAGCTGCCCAAGCAGGAGCTGACCAGCGATCTGCTGTACGCCTTCCTGCTCGCCGAGATCGCCGCGCAGCGGGGACAGGGGGCGGTGTCGGCGCAAACCTACGCAGACCTTGCATTGCGCACCCGCGATCCGCGCATCGCCAGGCGCGCGCTGGACATCGCGGTCGCGGCGCGCTCGCCCGATCTCGCGATCCAGGCTGCGCAAGTGTGGCTGGAGGCCGATCCCAATTCGCTCGAAGCGCGCCGCCGGCTCGCGGCGCTGTTGCTGGCGACGCAGCGGCTCGACGAGGCTAGGCCGCATCTGGAGCATCTGCTCGCTGCCGGTGCGGTGGACAAGGGCGAAGCCTTCACCCAGCTCGCCCGGCTGATCGCCGGCAACCCCGACCGCGAAGAGAGTCTGCGCGTGGTGCGCGAGCTCGCCGCGGCCTATCCTGACGTGCCCGAAGCGCATTTCGCCGTGGCGCATGTGGCCGGCCAGGCCGGGCAGTTCGATCTGGCGTTGCAGGAAATCCGCGCGGCGTTGCGGCTGCGGCCCGATTGGGAGATGGGCGTTCTGCTGGAAGCGCAGCTATTGCAGAAGTCGCAAGGCAACGAGGCAGCCCGTGCGCGTCTGGCGGAATTTCTCGCGGCCAACCCGCGTGCGCTCGACATCCGGCTGAATTACGCCCGCCTGCTGGTCGCCGAGCGCCAGTACGAGGAGGCGCGCGGCGAATTCGAAGCGCTGCTCCGGGACAACCCCCTGAACAGCGATGCGCTCTATGCCGCGGCGCTGCTGTCGCTGCAATTGAAGGACTACGGCGCGGCCGAGCGTTACCTCAAACGCCTGCTGGAGCTCAATTACCGCGACCGCGACACCGTCGCGCTCTACCTCGGCCAGATCGCCGAAGAGCAGAAGCGCTACGACGAGGCGCTCGACTGGTACGAGGACATCACCGGCGGCGAGCACTATCTGCAGGCGAAGACGCGCCAGGCCCACGTGATGGCCAAGAAAGGCGATCTCGACGGCGCGCGCCGTTTCCTGCAGCAGATCAAGGCGCCCAGCAACCAGCAGCGCGTGCAGCTCATCCTCGCCGAAGCGCATCTGCTGCGCGATGCGGGACACTACAAGGAAGCCTTCGACGTCATCTCTCGCGGTCTGGAAAAGCTGCCCAACGATCCGGATCTGCTCTACGACCACGCCATGATGGCGGAGAAGCTCGACCGCCTGGACGTGCTCGAAGCCTCGCTGCGCAAGCTCATCCGGCTGCATCCGGAACATCCGCACGCCTACAACGCGCTCGGCTACTCCTTCGCCGACCGCAACATCCGCCTGCCCGAGGCGCGCAAGCTGATCGAAAAGGCCCATCAGCTCGCGCCCGACGACGCCTTCATCCTCGACAGCATGGGCTGGGTCCTGTTCAGGCAGGGCGAATACGAGGCGGCGCTGAAATATCTCGAGCGCGCCTATGCGCTGCGCCAGGACGCCGAGATCGCGGCGCATCTGGGCGAAGTGCTGTGGGTGCTGGGCCGCCGCGACGAGGCGCGCCGGATCTGGAGCGAAGCCCGCCGGGTCGCGCCCGACAACGAAGCGCTGCTCAAGACCATCCAGCGCCTGCAGCCCTGAAGCTGCGCATGGCCGGCCGTATGCGTTTTCTTTTGTTCGGTTTGTGCGCGCTGCTCGCGGCGTGCGCGACGGTGCCCGGTCCGGAAGGGCTGGAAGCCGGCGGCTTCCACGTCACCGGACGCGTCTCCGTGCGCTACGGCGAGGAGGCGGCGACGGGCCGCGTGGTCTGGCGCCACACCCCGGCCACCGACGATCTGGTGATCTCCAATCCCATCGGCCAGGGCGTCGCGCAACTGGAGCGGCGCGAGGGCCTGTACGTGCTGCGCACCCACGACGGCGAGCGCTATGCGGCAAGCGACCCCGAGACCCTCACCGAACAGGTGCTCGGGTGGCGGCTGCCGCTCACCGGGCTGCCGCAATGGATCGAGGGCGCGCCCATGCCCGGCGTTCCCGCCCAAGTCGTTGCGGCGGGCGACCGGCCCAAGGAGCTGCGCCAGCTCGGCTGGCACATCGAATACCTCGCCTGGGACGAGGCGAGCGGACGGCCGAAGCGCCTGCAACTGACGCGCGACGACCTCAGCATCCGCCTCGCCATCGAAACCTGGCATACGGGACCATGAAGCGTTATCCCGCACCGGCCAAGCTCAATCTCTTTCTGCACGTCGTCGGACGGCGCGCCGATGGTTATCATTTGCTGCAAAGCATCTTCCGCTTGGTCGACCTGTGCGACTGGATCGCGATCGAGGTACGGGAAGATGGCCGGCTGGTGCGCGCGAACGAGGTGCCCGGCGTGCCGCCGGAGCAGGATCTCGCCATGCGCGCGGCCGCGCTCCTGCAGGCGCATAGCGGCACCCGGCTCGGCGCCACCATCGCCGTCGAGAAGAACATCCCCATGGGCGGCGGGCTGGGCGGCGGCAGTTCGGATGCCGCAACGACGCTGATGGCGCTCAATGCGTTGTGGGGGCTCGACCTCGGCACGGAAGCGCTGGCGGCGCTGGCGGTACGGCTGGGTGCCGACGTACCCTTCTTCCTGTACGGCGGCAACGCCTGGGTCGAGGGCGTGGGCGAGCGCATCACGCCCATCGTGCTTCCGCCGGCGTGGTACGTTATCGTCGCACCCGGGGTGCACGTGCCGACCGCCGCGGTGTTCGCCGCGCCGGAATTGACACGCGATAGCGCACCCATCAAAATAGCGGACTTTTTCACGGGGTTAGGTCGGAATGACCTGGAACCCGTGGTGATGCGGCGGTACCCGCAAGTGGCGCAAGCGCTCGAATGGCTCAAGGCTTTCGGCGATGCGCGCATGAGCGGATCGGGCTCCAGCGTGTTCGCCGCTTTCGAAAACGAAAGCGAGGCGCGCAGGGTGCTCGAACAGGTGCCGCGCAAGTGGAAAGGATTTCTCGTCCGGGGACTGGACCGGCATCCTTTCCTCGAAGCTAGTAGCCCGGAACAACTGGGGAGTCGCCAAGCTGGTTAAGGCACCGGATTTTGATTCCGGCATGCGTGGGTTCGAATCCTACCTCCCCAGCCATTTTTTGTTACCGTGCTGCGCGAGCGCACCGGCGATCCGGATACCGTAACCAGCCGCAAGCCCGCTTGCGGCTGTTGTTTTTTGCACGACGAGGCTCTCGCGGCGTCAGCCGCGGATGAACAGCGATGGCGTACGAAAGCCTGATGGTCTTCACGGGGAATGCGAATCCCCTGCTCGCGCACAACGTCGTCAAGCGTCTCAACATCCCCATCGGCCACGCCACCGTCAGCCGCTTCGCCGACGGCGAGGTGATGGTCGAGATCTTGGAGAACGTCCGCGGCAAGGACTGCTTCGTGCTGCAGTCCACCTGTGCGCCGACCAACGACAACCTGATGGAAATCCTCATCATGGTCGACGCGCTGCGCCGGGCCTCGGCCGGCCGCATCACCGCGGCGATCCCGTATTTCGGCTACGCGCGCCAGGACCGCCGCGCGCGTTCGGCGCGGGTACCGATCAGCGCCAAAGTCGTGGCCAACCTGCTCACCGCCGTGGGCGTGGACCGCGTGCTGACCATGGACCTGCACGCCGACCAGATCCAGGGCTTCTTCGACGTGCCGGTGGACAACGTCTACGCCTCGCCCGTGCTGCTGGGCGACGTGTGGAAGCACCACTACGAGAACCTGGTCGTGGTGTCGCCCGACGTGGGCGGCGTGGTGCGGGCGCGCGCGCTGGCGAAGCGCCTGGAGTCGGATCTGGCCATCATCGACAAACGCCGTCCGAAACCGAACGTGGCGGAAGTGATGAACATCATCGGCGAGGTCGAAGGCCGCACCTGCATCATCATGGACGACATGGTCGATACGGCCAACACGCTGTGCAAGGCCGCCGACGCGCTCAAGGCCAACGGCGCGGTGAAAGTCGTCGCCTACTGTACCCATCCGGTGCTTTCGGGCAACGCCGTGCAGCGCATCGAAGCCTCGAGCCTCGACGAGCTGGTGGTCACCGACACCATTCCGCTGCGCCCCGACGCGCAGGCGTGCAAGAAGATCCGCGTGCTGTCGGTGGCGGGCCTCCTGGCCGAAACGATTCTGCGCATCAGCAACGAAGACTCCGTGTCTTCGTTGTTCATCGAGTAGCGGGGCGCGTCCCCGTTTTTTTGACAACCCGCGGGTGCTCTGGTCGCGGACCCCGCGAATAGGGAGTTGCAACATGACGATCGAAGTCAACGCGCGTACGCGCGTACAGCAGGGAACGGGTGCGAGCCGCCGCCTGCGCCGTGCCGGCAAGACGCCGGGCATCCTCTACGGGGGCAACGAGCCCGCCGTACTGCTCGAGCTGGACCACAACGAAATCTTCCAGCTCCTGCGCAAGGAAGAGTTCCACGCGTCGATTCTCACGCTCAATCTCGACGGCAAGCCGCAGCGCGTGCTGCTGCGCGCTTTAAACATGCATCCGTGGCGCCGCGAAGTGAAACACGTAGATTTCCAGCGCTGGCGGGG
>QGUL01000200.1 GCA_003242425.1 Pseudomonadota bacterium
AACCGTTCAACCCGCGGCGCCCGGGGTGAACTTCCGCGGTTATTGCCGGGCCTTGGGACCGTGCTTGCGTTTGACCACCCTCTTGAGGACCGTCCGTTCTCATAGCCGGACTTGGCGCTTATTTCCTCGGCCGGCAGCTCGGTCGTTTCCAGCAATTTCTTCGCTTCCTCCACGCGCAGGTTCTGCAGGTACTCGATGAGCGTGGTGCCGGTGGCGGTCTTGAAGCGCCGCTTCAGAGTGCGTTCCGGCACGTTGGCGAGTCTGGTGACGCGCGCGAGCGCGTCGTGCTACGCGTAGTGCGCCTTCAGCCATTCCTGGCATTTGCGCACGAGGGCGTCGGCGTGCGGTTCGTTGCGGATCAGGCTCGCGTAGGGGAGCTGGCCTTCGCCGTGCAGCTTGAGCAGGAACACCTTGGCGATGCGTATGGCCTCGCCGGGGCTCATGTGGCGCGAGATGATGTGCATGGCGAGGTCGTGCCAGGAGGTGACGCCGCCCGCGGTGACGATGCAGCCTTCCGGATCGGCGAAGACCAGGCTCGGTTCGGGCAGGAAGCGCACCTTCGGATACTGCGTTCTGAAGAGGTTCTGGTAGCCCCAGTGCGAGGTGGCGGGGCAGCCGTCGAGCAGGCCGCTTTCGGCGAGCATCACGGAGCCCGAGCAGGCGGCGTAGAGGGCCACGCCCTTGCGGTGCATCGCGCGCAGCCATTCCATCAGTTCGGGATAGCGGCCCTTGAAGACCTCGTCCGGGCCGAGCCAGAAGTCGAGCAGGATGACGAGATCGGCTTCGGGCGCGTCCGCAAAGGCGGCGTCGGGGATGACCGGCACGCCGTTCGCGCATTTGAAGGGCTCGCGCGTGGGCGCGACGATTCTTGCTCGGAAGCGCCGGGGATGCGCGTCCTCTCGCACCAGGCTTTGCCAGAGCATGCCCGCGGCGGAGAGCATATCGAGCATGCCGTAGAGCGCCGAGCCCGCCGATTCGGGCACGGCGACGATCAGGGCGTCGATGAAAGAGGGTTCCCGCTTCGGCATACCGGCCTCCACTTCGTGGCAGAGATGAACCGTTTCTGGCGCGGACGCATCTTAGCAGCCCGCGGGCGGCGGCCTATCGTCTGCACCGTGCCGAGGCATGGTGCCCGGCACGCCAACCGAGGAGACGATCATGAACGCTGCCACCATGCCCCAGGAAGCCGTCCGTACCAACGGCGTCGATGTCGCCGCGCTGTTCGACACCGTCGCCGCCGTGAAGCAGGATCCCGGCCTCGCCAGGTTCCTGTTCCGCGCCCGCAACCGCTGGCTCGACGGCGGCCACAACCGTTCCGCCATCCAGGGTTTCTACGGCTGCAAGGCGGAAGACACGACGCGCACCGAGCCCTTCGTGCTGGATGCCGACGAGCCGCCGGTGCTGCTCGGAAGAGACCAGGGCGCCAACCCGGTCGAATACGTGCTGCACGCGCTCGCCGCCTGCATGACCACGACCATGGTCTATCACGCCGCCGCGCGCGGGATCGAGATCCGGGGCGTCGAATCGCAGCTCGAAGGCGACCTGGACCTGCGGGGGTTTCTCGGGCTGTCGGAGAAGGTGCGCAAGGGCTATCAGGCGATCCGCGTGCGCATGCGCGTGCAAAGCGACGCTTCGCCCGAAACCCTGCGCGAGCTGACGGGCTATTCGCCGGTATACGACATCGTCTCGAAGTCGGTGCCGGTGGAGGTGACGATCGAAACCCGCTGAAGCCGTGCGGTGGAAAGGCCGTTCGCGGCGCGCGCTTCGCCGCGAACGGCAAGCTATCCCGGTGCACCGGTACAGATTCACGCGGTCCGGCGAGTGTACTTCACTTCGAAGTCGATCTGGCTGCGGCGGGCCGTCAAGCGCCGTCCTGCGGCGCTCGGGCCGTCGGTCCGTGTCCGTTGCGCGCTTCGGCCAGCGCCGCGGCATTCTCTGCGACCCAGCGGTCGAGCGGCACGAGCGCGGCGCTGAGCGAGCGGCCCAATTCGCTCAAGCGGTATTCGACGTGCGGCGGATTGGCAGCGAAGTCGGTGCGGATCACCAGGCCGTTGCGTTCCAGCTCCTTGAGGGTTTGCGTCAGCACCTTTTGCGAAATGCCTTCGATGCGGCGCAGCAGTTCATTGTTGCGTACCGGACCGTGCGCCAATGCGGGAATGATCAGCAGCGCCCACTTGCCCGCGATCATGCTGAGCGCGACGCGCGAGGGGCAGCCGGTGAGAAAACCTTCCGGAACGTCGTCGATATCGGCCATATGACTCTCCTGGTTACCTCGAGGTGCGTACTTGTGCGCGTTTCGCGGCGCCGCTACCGTGGGCCTCTCGCGTTTCGCATGAGGATTGTTCCATGGGTTGGGCCTTCTTGTTCATTGCCGGTCTGCTCGAAATCGCCATGGCGCTCGCGCTCAAGTCCTCGGCCGGGTGGACGCGCCTGCTGCCGAGCGCCTTGGGCATCGCCGCCGCGGTTGCCAGTGTGTTCTTCCTGACGCACGCGCTCAAGCATCTGCCCACCGGCGTGGCTTATGCCATCTGGACCGGCATGGGTTCGGTGGGCGTGGCGCTGATCGGCATCCTGTGGCTGGGCGAGCAGGCCACGCCGCTGCGCCTCGGCTGCATCGGCCTGATCGTCGCCGGCATGATCGGTTTGCGTTTGTCCGACCCGACCGTCTGAGGGGGCGATCATGAGCCGTCTGTTGTATATCGAAGCCTCGCCGACCAAGGATCGCTCGACTTCCATTGCCGTCGCACGCGCCTTGCTGGATCTGTCCCGGCGGCGCGATCCGGAAACGGTCGTGGACGTCATCGATCTGTGGGACATCGAGCTGCCGCATTTCGATGCGGAAATGATCGAAGCGAAGTTCGCCGTGCTTCGCGCGCGGGACGCGACGCCGGCGCAGCGTGCCAAGTGGGCCGAGGCCGTCGCGCTCGCGCAGCGCTTCAACGCCGCGGACAAGTACGTCTTCAGCGTGCCGATGTGGAACTTCGGCGTGCCCTATCGCCTGAAACACTTCATCGACGTGGTGACGCTGCCCGGTGAGAACTGGACCTGGTCGCGCGCCGAAGGCTATCGCGCGCTGCTCAAGGACAAGAAGGCGTTGCTGATTTACACCAGCGCCGGCGCCTATCCGGTCGGGCCGGACTACGACGCGGCGGATTTCCAGAAGCCGTACATGAGGCGGTGGCTGGCGTTCATCGGCATCACCGACGTCACCGAGATCGCCGTCGCACCGACGCTCGATGTGCCGGAAGCGGTGGAGGCGCGCAAACAGGCTGCCATCGACCGGCTTGCGGCATTGCCGTTTTGACGACGAAGTGCAGACTGCATCGCCGCGGCAAGGGCATGGCGCTCAGAGCCCGACTTGCGATTCGTTGCGCGCGAGCTTGTCCGGCAGCGGTTCGCCCTTCGGCACGAAATCCAGCGATACGGAATTGATGCAGTAGCGCAGCCCCGTGGGCGGCGGACCGTCGGGGAAGACGTGGCCCTGATGGCTGTCGCAGCGCGCGCAGCGCACTTCGGTGCGGATCATGCCGTAGCTGTAGTCCTTGACGAGCTTCAGGTGGGCCTGGTCGAAGGGCGTGGTGAAGCTGGGCCAGCCGGTTCCGGACTCGAACTTCGCGTCGGAACGGAACAGCGGCAGGCCGCACAGCTTGCAGCAATAGACGCCCGCTTCCTTCTGGTGGAGCAGGCCGCCGCAGAACGGCCGTTCGGTGCCGTGGTGCAGCAGCACGTCCTTTTCCTCGGGGCTCAATGCCGCTTCGAGCGCGCGGCGCTGTTCCGCGCCGGGCGGAGTGAGATCGAAGCCGGTAGGGGAACGCCTGGTCGATCCGGTGTCGTTCATGTGCGGTCTCCGGGAATGCGTTGAGGACGAATGATGCCGCAGTTCGTGCGGTGCTTCACGCGCGGCGCCACGGCCGGAAGCTGTCGCGGCGGCTGCGCGGGTCGCCGATGTGCAGTTCGGCGATCAGGCTCTCGACCAGGGAAAGCGGTTTGTCGGGCAGCGGTTTGAGGCGGCGCGCGCCCTGCGCCTGTTGCAGCGTTTCGATGGCCGCGGCGAGGCCGCCCGCACGCGCCGCCGCTTCCGCCACGTCCTGCGCGGCAACGTCGATGTAATGCCCGACGAGGTCGTAGAGCGTGTGCGTAACGGCCCGGCGCAGTGCCGGCTGTTCCGGTTCCGGCGCGTGCAGCACGTCGATGCACAGGTTGCATTCGGTATCGAAGCTCATCGAGCGGTTGTTGAGATTGGCCGAACCTACGCAGAGCAACCGGTCATCCACGATCATTACTTTGGAGTGCACGACGATCGGCCGGCCGCCCGGCGTGTGCGGTGCGTAGACGTGTAGGCGGCCGTGGCAGTCGGCGCCCCGCAGGCGCGCCACCAGCGCGTTGCGCGGCGCGTCCATGGTCGCTTTGTCCAGGCGGTTGGGCGCGTGCAACGACAGCACGGCGACGATCTCCGGGCCGTCCGGTTCGGCGAGCCGCCGCGCGATGGCTTCGGCGATGGTTTCGGAGGCGAAGTACTGGTTCTCGATGTAGAGCAGCCGGCGCGCGCTGGCGATGGCG
>QGUL01000201.1 GCA_003242425.1 Pseudomonadota bacterium
CACGGCGCCGGGTTGTGGGGTTCTCACTGCCCCGGGGAGAACCCACGCGCGCGCGTTACCGGCCCCGCCCCGCCCCACCCCGCTGCCACAGGGCGGTTCACCAACCAAGGCCGGAGCGCTCCTCCGGCCTTGTTGCTTTCCAGACTCCCTTCCTCCGCATGGCATCACTTTGCGCCTGCTAAAGGCCGCAACGCTTTTCGCCTGCCGCACCCGTCGTCGGACAAAGGCCGGCCATAGCGACCGCCCGGCGCCGCGCAACAAGTCCCGACTTATATCCCGCCTGCTGCGCTTGGTTTCCTCGGGTTCGGAACGGTACGGCGGCTCCGGCCACGCCACAACGCATTAGCGCCCATCACCTCGCTCTCGGGCCCGGTGTGGGCCGGCTTATGCCGATGCGCCCTTGCCCGCGCTTTAGTCGGGATCCTTCCGCTCCAGAACACGAGCCGGGAATTCCATCGCTTGGTGCCCAACCCCTTGCCTTGGCACGGGCAAAAAAGAAAAAGGCCGGTTTCCCGGCCTTTTCCTGTGCGAGGCGAGCGTCCCGCCGAAACGCCCTTAGGCGTTTGCCTGCTCCTCGGCCTGTTCCTGCGGCTCCGGACGGTCCAGCAGTTCCACCAATGCCATGGGGGCGTTGTCGCCCGGGCGGAAGCCGAACTTGAGGATGCGCAGATAGCCGCCGTTGCGCGAGGCATAGCGCGGGCCCAGCTCGTTGAACAGCTTGGTGACCATTTCGCGGTCGCGCAGGCGGCTGAACGCCAGGCGGCGGTTCGCCAGCGAGGGCTTCTTGCCGAGGGTGATGATCGGCTCGACCACCTTGCGCAGTTCCTTGGCCTTGGGCAGCGTGGTCCTGATGACCTCGTGCCGCAGCAGCGAGTTGGCCATGTTCCGCAGCATCGCCTGACGATGGGCGCTGGTGCGGTTCAGTTTTCTCAGTCCGTGACGGTGACGCATTTTTCTGTTCCTTGATCGCGCAGACGCGGCGCAACCCTTAGCCGCGTGTCGTTTCCAGTCCTGCCGGCGGCCAGTTCTCGAGCTTCATGCCCAGGGTGAGACCGCGGGCGGCGAGCACTTCCTTGATCTCGTTGAGCGACTTGCGGCCGAGATTCGGCGTCTTCAGCAGCTCGGTCTCGGTGCGCTGGATGAGGTCGCCGATGTAGTAGATGTTCTCCGCCTTGAGGCAGTTCGCCGAGCGCACGGTAAGCTCCAGATCGTCGACCGGACGCAGCAGGATCGGGTCGATCTGCGGCGCCTTGCGTTCGGTATCCACCGCGACCGGCGTGCCTTCCAGCGCGGCGAACACGGAGAGCTGGTCGACCAGCACGCGCGCGGCGTAGCGGATCGCTTCTTCGGGCTCGATCGCGCCGTTGGTTTCGATGTCCATGATGAGCTTGTCGAGATCGGTGCGCTGTTCCACGCGCGCGGACTCGACCTGGTAGCTCACCCGCTTGACCGGGCTGAAGGACGCATCCAGGAGGATGCGGCCGATGCCTTTGCTTTCTTCCGGCACCACCCGCATGTTGGCGGGCTGGTAGCCCCGGCCGCGCTCGACCTTGATGGTCATGTCCAGCTTGCCGCCGGGCGCCAGATGTGCAATGACGTGCTCGGGATTGATGATCTCGACATCGTGGGTGACTTCGATGTCGCCGGCGGTCACGGGACCTTCGCCTTCCTTGCTCAGGCGCACCGTGGCCTCGGAGCCGCTATGCAGTTTCAGCACCACGCCCTTGAGGTTGAGCAGGATGTCGACGACGTCTTCCTGTACGCCCTCGATGGTCGAGTATTCATGCAGCACACCGGCGATCTGCACTTCGGTGGGCGCGAAGCCGGGCATCGAAGACAACAGCACGCGACGCAGCGCATTGCCGAGCGTGTGGCCGTAGCCCCGCTCGAAAGGCTCCATCACCACTTTCGCGTGATACGGCCCGACGGCCTGCACGTCGATGATTCGCGGTTTGAGGAAGCTGGTGCTTTGCATGCGGTTTCCTTGTCCTCGTCCTAGGATTCGATGATCGATTCCCCGTTACTTCGAGTAGAGCTCGATCACCAGATGTTCGTTGATGGTCGCGGGCAGTTCGGACCGCTGCGGCAGCGCCTTGAACGTGCCCTTCAGCGCCTTCGTATCCACCTCGATCCACTCGGGGAAACCGCGCGATTCGGCCGCTTCGACGGCCGCCTTGATGCGCAGTTGCGACTTGGCCTTGTCGGCCACCTCGATCACGTCGCCGGGCTTGACCAGATAGGACGGGATGTTGACGCGCTTCCCGTTCACCAGCACGCCGTTGTGGCGGACGATCTGGCGCGCTTCGGCGCGCGAACCGCCGAAGCCCATGCGATAGGCAACGTTATCCAGCCGCGACTCGAGCAGCTGCAACAGCGTCTCGCCGGTCACGCCCTTGCGGCGGGAGGCCTCGGCGTAGGTCCTGCGGAACTGCGACTCCAGCACGCCATAGATCCGGCGGATCTTCTGCTTGGCGCGCAGCTGGTTGGCATAGTCCGAGGCGCGACCCTGCTTCTGGCCGTGCTGGCCAGGCGCGTAATTGCGGCGCTCGATGGCGCACTTGTCAGTGAAGCACTTCTCCGCCTTCAGATACAGCTTCTCGCCCTCGCGGCGGCACAGGCGGCATTTGGGTTCTAGGCTGCGGGCCACTTTCGGCTGCTCCTGTTAGATACGACGACGCTTGGGTGGGCGGCACCCGTTGTGCGGGATCGGTGTCACGTCGCTGATGCTCGTGATCTTCAGACCGAGCGCGTGCAACGCGCGGACCGCGGATTCGCGCCCCGGGCCGGGCCCTTTGATGCGCACTTCGAGGTTCTTCACGCCGCATTCCTGCGCCATACGGCCGGCGTGTTCGGCGGCCACCTGGGCGGCAAAGGGCGTCGATTTGCGCGAGCCCTTGAAGCCCGCGGCGCCCGACGTGGCCCAGGCCAGCGCGTTGCCCTGACGATCGGTGATGGTGATGATCGTGTTGTTGAAGGAGGCGTGAATGTGCGCGATGCCCTCGGCGACATTCTTTTTCGCCTTCTTGCGCACCCGCGATGCGGTTGGTGCCGGTTTAGCCATTTACTCGAATCCTCAATGAGTGCTCTGTCGCGCTCAGAATGAATGCTTACTTCTTGCCGGGTTGCGCCTTGCCGGCGATCGCCGCCTTGCGCGGCCCCTTGCGGGTGCGCGCGTTGGTACGGGTCCGCTGACCGCGCACCGGCAGGCCGCGGCGGTGACGCAGGCCGCGGTAGCAGCCGAGGTCCATCAGCCGCTTGATGTTCATCGCCACTTCGCGGCGCAGGTCACCCTCGACGGTGAATTTCGCCACCTGCTCGCGCAGCCGATCCATTTCGGCGTCGCTCAAGTCCTTGATTTTTCTGGAGCCTTCCACATTGGCAGCGGCGCAGATCGCCTTGGCGCGCGAGCGGCCGATGCCGTAGATCGCCGTCAGCGCGATCTCGGCGTGTTGATGGTTAGGAATATTGACGCCTGCGATGCGGGCCATGTTCTACCCCGAAAACGCGAAACTCGCGATTATAACCAGAAACCTCATTGCGCAACCAGTCTCAGCCCTGGCGCTGCTTATGACGCGGGTCCTTGCAGATCACCCGCACGACCCGGTTGCGGCGGATCACCTTGCAGTTGCGGCAGATTCTCTTGACCGATGCCTGCACTTTCATTTCTTCTCTCCTACTTGGGGTCGCCCTGCCGCTACTTGGCGCGGAAGACGATCCGGGCTCTGCTCAAATCGTACGGCGTGAGTTCCACGGTCACCTTGTCGCCGGGCAGGATGCGGATGTAGTGCATGCGCATCTTGCCGGAGATGTGGCCCAGCACGACGTGTCCGTTCTCGAGCTTCACGCGGAAGGTTGCGTTGGGAAGCGTTTCGATCACTTCCCCCTGCATCTGGATGACGTCTTCTTTGGCCATTAGCGCGTCGGGAACCCTGTTCCTTTGAAATTCGCCTTCTTCAACAAGCTCTCGTACTGGTGCGTCATGATGTAGGCCTGCACCTGCGCCATGAAATCCATGGTCACCACTACGATGATCAGCAGCGACGTGCCGCCGAAATAGAACGGCACGTTCCACTTGAGGATCAGAAACTCCGGCAGCAGGCAGATCAGGGTGACGTAGATCGCCCCGACCATGGTCAGCCGCAGGAGGATCCGCTCCAGATACTTGGCGGTCTGCTCACCCGGCCGGATGCCCGGCACGAAAGCCCCGCTCTTCTTCAGGTTGTCTGCCGTTTCCCGCGGGTTGTATTGCAACGCCGTGTAGAAAAAGCAGAAGAACACGATCGCCGCGGCATAGAGCAGCACGTAGATCGGCTGTCCGGGCGAGAGCGTGGCCGCGATGTCGCGCAGCCAGGTCGTGCCTTCGCCCTGGCCGACCATGCCGACGATGGTCGCCGGGAACAGGATGATCGACGACGCGAAGATCGGCGGGATCACCCCGGCCATGTTCAGCTTCAACGGCAGGTGCGAGCTCTGGCCGCCGTAGATCTTGTTGCCGATCTGGCGCTTGGCGTAGTTCACCAGGATCTTGCGC
>QGUL01000202.1 GCA_003242425.1 Pseudomonadota bacterium
TGGCGCAATTCCTCAAGGGCGAGCCCGACGCGGTGCTGCTGGTGGAATTCGCCGGCGACGACCGCCGCGAACAGCTGGCACGGCTTGCGCGGCTCGGCGAGCTGATGAGCGATCTCGGCTTTCACGACGCGGTGGTGCCGATCACGGACGACGCGCTGCAGAAGGAAGTCTGGGAGGTGCGCAAGGCCGGGCTCAACGTGATGATGTCGATGAAGGGCGACGGCAAACCGGTGTCCTTCATCGAGGACTGCGCGGTGCCGCTGGAGCACCTGGCGGACTACACCGAACGCCTGACCCAGGTCTTCGAGAAGCACGGCACGCGCGGCACCTGGTACGCGCACGCCTCGGTCGGCTGCCTGCACGTGCGGCCGATCCTCAACATGAAGAGCCCCGACGGGGCGCGCAAGATGCGCGCGATCGCCGAGGAAGCCTTCGAGATGGTGCGCCAGTACAAGGGCTCGCATTCGGGCGAGCACGGCGACGGCCTGGTGCGCTCGGAGTGGCACGAGCCCATGTACGGCAAGCGCATCGTGCAGGCCTTCGCGGAAGTGAAGCGGCTGTTCGACCCGGACAACCTCATGAACCCGGGCAAGATCGTCGATCCGCCGAAAATGGACGACCGCTCGCTGTTCCGCTATCCGCCCGGCTACCGCGTCATGCCGCTCAAGACCGCCTTCGACTGGTCGGCCTGGGGCGGCTTCGGCAGCGCGGTCGAGATGTGCAACAACAACGGCGCCTGCCGCAAATCCGATCCCGGCGTGATGTGCCCGTCCTACCGCGTCACGCGCGACGAGCAGCATCTCACCCGCGGCCGCGCCAATACGCTGCGTCTGGCGCTGAGCGGCCAGCTCGGCCCCGACGCCTGGAACTCCCGGGCGCTCTACGAAACGATGGAGCTGTGCATCGGCTGCAAGGCCTGCAAGCGCGAATGCCCGACCGGCGTCGACATGGCGAAGATGAAGGCCGAGTTCCTGCATCACTATCGCCAATCGCATCCGCTCAAGCTGCGCGAGCGGCTGGTGGCCTATCTGCCGCGCTATGCGCCGATGGTCTCGCGTTTCGGCGCGCGTTTCGATCCGTCCCGCATCCCGGGTTTTGCGAAGCTGCAGGAGCGGCTGCTGGGTTTCAGCGCCCGGCGGCCGCTGCCGCGCTGGCATGCGCGCCCCTTCGATCCGAGTCGCGAGCGCTATAAGGAACCCGCCCGTCCTCGCGGCGAAGTCGTGCTCTTCGTCGACACCTTCAACACTTGGTTCGAGCCCGACAATGCGCGGGCGGCCCTGCGTGTGCTCGCCGCCGGCGGTTACCGCGTGCACCTGCTGTGCACCGACGACGGCCGCAGGCTGTGCTGCGGCCGCACGTTCCTCGCCAACGGTCTGATCGACGAGGCGCGCGCCGAGGCCGAACGCCTGCTCGCGCATCTCCTGCCCTACGCCGCGCGCGGCGTACCGGTCGTCGGGCTGGAACCGTCCTGCCTGCTGACCTTGCGCGACGAGTACCCCGCCATGCTGTCAGGCGAAAGCGCCGCTCTGGTGGCGCGGCAGGCGATGCTGCTGCAGGAGTTCCTCGTCGCGCAACGGCGCGAAGGCCGGCTCGAGCTGCCGCTGCGGCCGCTGCCGGGCGGCAGCGAAGTGCTGGTCCACGGCCACTGCCATCAGAAGGCCTTCGGCCTCATGGGCGCCGTGCAGGAGTGCCTGGCCATGATCCCCGGTGTCCAGGTCCAAGCGATCGAATCGGGTTGTTGCGGCCAGGCCGGTGTTTTCGGATACGAGGCGGAGCACTATGATCTTTCCCTGCGCATGGCGGAGCTCGCGCTTCTGCCTGCCGTGCGCGCCGCGAAACCGGAGGCCTACATCGTCGCCGACGGCACCAGTTGCCGCCAGCAGATCGAACACGGCGCACAGCGCAAGGCATTGCACGTGGCGCAACTACTCGCGCTCGCTTTGGAAGAAAGCTCGGAAGAAGACCCGGGGCCCGTATGAAAAATGCTTCCGCCGTCCCCGCAACGCTCGATCCGCCGCAAGACATGCGCATCGTGCGCGCCGCGCTCTATGACGAAGTCGTGCAGCGGCTGCGGCAGATGATCTTCGAAGGCGAACTCGCCCCCGGCAGCCGCGTGCCCGAGCGTGTACTGTGCGAACGTTTCGGCATTTCGCGCACGCCGCTGCGCGAAGCGCTGCGGGCGCTGGCCTCCGAAGGCCTCATCGAACTGGCGCCGCATCGCGGTGCGCGGGTCAGCCGTCTGAGCCCGACCGATCTCGACCACATGTTCGAGATCATGGAGGCGCTCGAAGCGCTCGCGGGGGAACTCGCCTGCGTGCGCATCACCGAGGCCGGCATCGCGCACGTGAAGCGCCTGCACGAGGAAATGGTACGCCATTACCGGCAGCGCAACCGGCCCGAGTATTTCCGCTGCAACCAGCGCATCCACGAGTCGCTGGTGCAGGCGGCCGGCAATCCGGTGCTGTCGCGCCTCTACGCCAGCCTGGGCGACCGCATGCGCCGCGCCCGTTACATGGCGAACCTGTCCGAGGAACGCTGGCGCCAGGCGGTCGAGGAGCACGAGGCCATCCTCGACGCGCTGATCCGACGCGACGCCGCGCGCATCGGACCGCTATTGAAGGCCCACCTGCATCACAAGCGCATCGCGCTCAACACGGCGTTGCAGACGAGCGAACAGGAGGAAAGCGTTCAGGACGCTTCGCGGTGATAGGCGGCGATGCGCTCGACCTCGTTCTTCGAACCCATCACCACGCCCACGCGCTGATGCAGGGCCGTGGGCTGCAGGTCGAGAATGCGCCGCTCGCCGTCGGTCGCGGTACCGCCCGCCTGTTCGATGATGAAGGACATGGGATTCGCCTCGTACATCAGGCGCAGACGGCCTTCCTTGTGCTTGGCGTCGCGCGGATACATGAACACGCCGCCGCGGCAGAGGATGCGGTAGACGTCGGCCACCATCGAGGCCACCCAGCGCATGTTGAAGTCGCGCCCGCGCGGCCCCGTCTTGCCCGCCAGGCATTCGTCGATGTAGCGCTTCACCGGCGGCTCCCAGTTGCGCGCGTTGGAGGCGTTGATGGCGAATTCCGAGGTGTCCTCGGGAATGCGGATGTTCGGCTGCGTCAGAACGAATGAACCGAGCTCCTTGTCGAGCGTGAAGCCCACCGTGCCGTTGCCGACCGTGAGCACCAGCACCGTCGCCGGACCGTAGAGCGCGAAACCGGCCGCGACCTGCTTCGAGCCCGGCTGCAGGAAGGCATTCTCGTCGGGCACGCGGCCTTCGTCCTGATGGCGCAACACCGAGAAGATCGTGCCGACCGGGCCGTTGACGTCGAGGTTGGAGGAACCGTCGAGCGGATCCATGAGCAGCAGATATTCGCCGCGCGGATAGCGGTCCGGAACGATGTAGGGACCGTCCATTTCCTCAGACACCATCGCCGCGAGCTGGCCGCCCCATTCGTTGGCCTCCACCAGCACTTCGTTGGCGACCACGTCGAGCTTCTTCTGCGCCTCGCCCTGCACGTTGATGTTGCCGACCACGTCGCCGATGCCGGACAGCGGCCCCTTGTTGACGTGGTAACCGATCATCTTGCACGCACGGGCCACCACCTCCAGTAACAGGCGCAGGCCGGGCGAAACCTTGTCGTGACTGCGTTGCTGTTCGAGCAGATATTGGGTGAGCGTGACGCGTCGTGCCATAGGGAACCTCTGTTGATGGGAAGGCCCGAATTATCGGCGCTTACGGCAAGGCGCGCATCCTCCCGCAAACGCCGTACCGGCCGGCGCCTAGCGGGCGCGCTGCGCCTTGACGTTCTTGAAGATGGGACCCCAGACGGGATGACCCGCTTCGGCAGGCGAGAGCTGCAGGCCGGGATCGATGGCGAGCGCGGCGACGAAGTCTTCGCGGCACTGCTGCTCGCGGCCCGTGGAACAGTTGATGAACGCCAGGTACTTGTAGGCCGTTACGCGGTCCTTGTCGGCCAGCCCCGCGCGCAAGGCGGCCGTCAGTCGTTGATCGGCAGTCTTGAGATCGCCGTCTTCGTAGGCAGCGACGCCCGCCCGCAGCAGGCTTTCGCCTTCGCCCGGCGAAGCCGGCCGTTCGGGCAGTGCGGCACAGCCGGTCAGGAATGCAGCGGCCAGAGCCAGTACGCGGGCAGCGGATTTCAGTTTTGCAGTCATTCGAACTTGTGCCTGATGCGGTGGGTCTCGCCGGCGGCCAGCGTGACGTCCACGCGATGCACCGGCAGGTTGCCATTGCGGATCTCGATGCGATGCCTGCCCGCCGGCACGGTGATGCTCGCCAGCGGCGGCGCGACGCCGTGGGACCGGCCGTCGATGAAAATCTCGCCCCAGGGCGCCACCGACACTTGCAGCGTGGCTTCGCCGCCCCGGGCGGCCGTCTTGCCGCTGCCCGCCTTGGCGACGGTGCGCGGCTTCGGCTTCGTCTCGCTTTTCGGTTTTTCCTCGCGCAGGGCGGCGGGCGCGGGCTGCGGCCCGGGTTCCGGGGAAGCCGCCTCCGGCT
>QGUL01000203.1 GCA_003242425.1 Pseudomonadota bacterium
AAATGGGGGAGTTTGGGGGGGAGCCTGTCCCCCAGAAAGGACGCTACAACCCCGTCGTGCCGCGCTCGGCCTGTCCGCATTGCGGCCCCCGCATCGGCGCGCTGGAGAACATCCCGGTGCTGTCGTACCTGATGCTGCGCGGCAGGTGCTCGGGCTGTGGCGCACGCATCAGCCTGCGCTATCCGGTAGTGGAACTGCTGACCGGCGTAGCGACCGCCTACGCGGCCTGGCGCTACGGCCTGAGCTGGGCGGGGCTCGGCGCGATGGTGTTCCTGTGGGCGATGATCGCGCTCACCTTTATCGACGCCGACACGCAACTGCTGCCCGATGCCATCACCCTGCCGTTGCTGTGGCTCGGGCTGCTGCTCAATCTCAACGGCACCTTCGTCGACCTGCATTCGGCCGTCATCGGCGCGGTGAGCGGCTATCTGGTGCTATGGTCGGTGTACTGGCTGTTCAAACTGGCGACCGGCAAGGAGGGCATGGGTTTCGGCGATTTCAAACTGCTTGCGGCGATCGGCGCGTGGCTGGGCTGGAAGATGCTGCCGCTGGTGATCCTGCTGTCCTCGCTCGTCGGCGCGGCGGTGGGCATCGTGCTGATCGTGCTCGCGAAGCGTGGCCGCGAAGTGCCGATGCCCTTCGGCCCCTATCTCGCCGCTGCCGGCGTCATCGCCCTGTTCTGGGGCGAGACGCTGGTCAGCCGCTATCTGGACGTGCTGTACTGATGTTCCGCGTGGGCCTCACCGGCGGCATCGGCAGCGGCAAATCCAGCGTCGCCGAACGCTTTGCCGCGCGCGGCATCAAAGTCGTCGACGCGGACGCCATTTCGCACCGGCTCACGGCCGCGGGCGGCGGCGCGATCGAGGCCATCCGCGCCGCCTTCGGCGACGAGATGATCACCCCCGAAGGCGCGCTGGACCGCGCCAGAATGCGGGCGCTGGTATTCGCCGATCCGCAGGCCAAGCGCAGGCTGGAGGCCATCCTCCATCCCCTGATCGCCGCCGAGGCCGAACGCGAGATCGCGTCCGCCGGCAGCCCCTATGTCGTTCACATGATTCCGCTGCTCGTCGAACGCGGCAATGCGCGGCGGCGCTTCGACCGGGTGCTGGTGGTGGACTGCCCCGAGGAGACGCAGATCGCCCGCGTCATGGCGCGCAGCGGTCTGAAGCGGGAAGAGGTCGAAGCCATCATGGCGACGCAGGCCACGCGCGCCGAACGCCTGGCGCAGGCCGACGACATCGTGGACAACTCGGGTCCGCTGGAGAACCTCGATGCGCAAGTACAGCGTCTTCACGAGATGTATCTGCGCCTCGCCGCGACGCATTGAAGTCCGCGGCCTCGGTTGTCATGCCGTATCGATTGGTTCAGAATCGACGTCAGCTTCTCATACGGGTCGGGCGTGATCACTTACGAGTACCCACTCATCGAACGTGTCCGGACACTGCTGCGTCTGGAGGATCTGTTCGATCGCGCCGACTACTTTCTGCATAAGACGGAAGCCCCCGAGCATCACGTCGCCCTGCTGACGCTGTTCGAGATCCTCGAGGTGGCGGGACGCGCCGACCTCAAGTCGGATCTGCTGCAGGAGCTCGAGCGCCAGAAGCAGATGGTGTATGCCTTCCGCGACAATCCGGAGGTGAACCAGGAAGCGCTGGCGCGCGTGCTGCACGAGCTGGAGTCCACCTATGCCGCGCTGCACGCGATGACCGGCAAGGTCGGCCAGCACGTGCGCGAGAACGACTGGCTGATGAGCGTGCGGCAGCGCACCACTATTCCGGGCGGCGCGTGCGAGTTCGACCTCCCTTCCTACCATTACTGGCTCAATCAGCCGGCCGAAGAGCGCCTGCAGGCACTGTTAGGTTGGATCACGCCGCTCTACCCGATCCGCGACGCGGTGCAGATGGTGCTCAAACTGCTGCGCGAAAGCGGCAAGCCGGTCATGGTACGCGCGCATCGCGGCACCTTTCAGCAGATGATGAGCGGACGCTCGGCCCAGATGGTGCGCCTGCGGGTGCCTCGCGCCCTGATGTGTATCCCGGAGATCAGCGCCAACCGCTACGCGCTCAACATCCGCTTCATCTCCGCCTCGGAAAGCCCGCGTCCCCGCACCTGCGACATCGACATCGACTTCGAGCTGACCTACTGCTGTCTGTAGCGATGAAGTCCAAGCCCCGCGAAGTCGCTTGTCCCCAGTGCGGCAAGCTGGTGCCCTGGACCAGCGCGAACCGCTACCGCCCCTTCTGTTCCGAGCGCTGCAAGATGATCGACCTCGGCGCCTGGGCGAACGAATCCTACCGGCTGCCCGCGCAAGAGGACGACGAAAACCCGAACGCCGCGGACGAATCCTGATCAGCCGATCGCCCAGCTGCCGCGGATCATGGCGATGCCGTGCGCACCGTGCGCCCGGGCTTCGTCGAGCAGTTCGGGCCGCATGCCGCCGATCGCGTACACAGGCAGTTGCGCATCGCGCGCGATGCGTTCGAAACCGGCCCAGCCGAGCGGCTCGGCGTCGGGATGCGTCGGCGTGGCCTGCACCGAGCCCAGTACGGCGAAATCCAGGCCCAGCGCTTCCGCGTGGCGCAGTTCTCCCGCACTGTGAACGGAGGCGCCGACCAGATCGAAATCGGGACGCGCCCTGCTCGCCATGAGCTCGCGCGCGCTCAAGTGCACGCCGTCGGCGCCGATCCGCCGCGCCAGGGCGGCGTCGCCGTTCAGCAACACCCGCGCGCCTGCCGCATGCGCACGCCGCACCACTTCCCGCCCCAGCGACTCGAGCGTGCCGACGTCCAGCGCGGGTTCGCGCAGTTGAACGAGCCGCAGGCCGCTTTGAAGCCGCCGCGCCAGCCGCTCGAGAAAGACGTCGGCACCAACCGCCGCCGCGTTGGACACAGCGTATTCCTCGGGCAGCGCGAGCGCACGCAGAATGGGCGCATTCGCGGGCAGCATCGGCTCGACCTCGATCGCATCCGGCCGCTGCCAGGCGAGCGCCTGCCCTTCGCGGCCGTGCGGCTCGCCGCGCCATCGCCGCACGCGGAAGAAATGCAGCCGCACCGTGGCATGCGGATAGGTGTAGGTGCGCACGAGCCAGGGATCGGCGCGTTCAATCTCGACCCCGAGCTCTTCGCGGAGCTCGCGCCGCAACGCCTCGGCCGGCGCTTCGCCGGGCTCGACCTTGCCGCCCGGGAATTCCCAGTAGCCGGCGTAAACGGTACGCGCGGGACGCTGGGCGAGCAGAAAGCGGCCGTCGGCGTCGATGAGCACCGCGGCCGCGACAGCGACCACCTTGTCCATCAGCCCGCAGCCTTCTTGCCGTGCCGGCCGGCCCAGTCGCGCGCGAAATGCCAGGCCACGCGGCCGCTGCGCGAGCCGCGGCTGAGCGCCCATTGCAGTGCCTCGGGACGTGCGCGTTCGATGTCCGCCTCGTCGCAGCCCAGCTCGCGCAGCCAGTGCGCGACGATGCGCAGGTATTCCTCCTGATCGAAAGGATAGAAGGACACCCACAACCCGAAGCGCTCGGAGAGCGAGATCTTTTCCTCGCTCGTCTCGCCCGGATGGATCTCGCCGCCCAGATGCTTGTACTCCAGGTTCTCCTGCATGAACTCGGGCATCAGATGGCGGCGGTTGGAAGTGGCGTAGATCAGGACGTTGTCGGAGGACGCGGCGACCGAGCCGTCGAGCACCGTCTTCAGCGCTTTATAGCCCGGATCGTTGGCCTCGAAGGAAAGGTCGTCGGAGAAGATGATGAAGCGCTCGGGCCGCGACGCCACCAGTTCCACGATCTCCGGGAGATCGAGCAGATCGAGCTTGTCCACCTCGATGAGGCGCAGGCCTTCCTCGGCATAGCGGTTCAGGATTGCCTTCACCAGCGAGCTCTTGCCCGTGCCCCGGGCGCCGGTCAGCAGCACGTTGTTCGCCGGCAGACCGCGCACGAACTGGCGGGTGTTCGCGTCCACCAGCGCCTTCTGCCGGTCGATGTCCTGGAGATCGTCGAGCGTGATGCGGTGCACATGCTTGACCGGGACCAGCGTGCCCTGCCCCTGACGGCGTCGCCAGCGGAAGGCGACGCTCGCCGACCAGTCGACCGGCTCCGGCGGTTTCGGCAACATCGGTTCCAGCCGATCGACCAGTCGTTCGAGACGGGCGATCAGGCGCTCGAGCGCGGCGGAAATGTCGCTCACGTACGGTACTCCGCGTTGATCTTGACGTAGTCGTAGGAGAAATCGCAGGTCCACACCACGGTGGAGGCGCTGCCGCGGTTCAATTCGACCCGCACCGTGATCTCCTCCGGTTTCATGACCCGCACCCCGTCGTCCTCACGGTAGCTCGCGGCACGGCCGCCGCGCTCGATCACCTGCACATCGCCGAGGAAGAGATCCACGCGCGCGGGATCGAAGTCGCGGATGCCGGCGTTGCGGATCGCCATCAGCAACCGGCCGAGGTTGGGGTCGAGGGGAAAAAAGCCGGTTTTACCAACTGGGGATTTGGGATGT
>QGUL01000204.1 GCA_003242425.1 Pseudomonadota bacterium
GCTCTACACCGACGAATCGCGCACCGAGGTGCTGGCGGTGGTGCACACGCTGCGTCAGCAGGCGCAGAAGGCCTCCGACCGGCACAACCGCGCGCTCGCCGACTTCGTCGCGCCGAAGGACTCCGGCATCGCGGACTATCTCGGCATGTTCGCCGTGACCGCCGGCCTGGGCTGCGCGGAACGGGTCAAACGCTTCGAAGAGGCGAACGACGACTACAACGCCATCCTGCTCAAGGCGCTCGCCGACCGCCTGGCCGAAGCCTTCGCGGAACTGATGCACGCACGCGTGCGGCGCGAGTTCTGGGGCTACGCGCCCGACGAGCAGCTCACGAACGAAGATCTGATCAAGGAACGCTATCGCGGCATCCGTCCGGCGCCGGGCTATCCGGCCTGCCCGGACCATACGGAAAAGAAGACGCTGTTCGAGCTGCTGGACGCCCCCGCCGTGGGCATCGAGCTCACCGAAAGCTACGCGATGACGCCGCCGGCCTCGGTGAGCGGCTATTACTTCGCGCATCCCGAATCGCAGTACTTCAACGTCGGGCGGATCGGCCGCGATCAGCTCGAAGACTACGCCAGACGCAAGAACATGGATGTCGCGGAGGCCGAGCGCTGGCTCGCGCCCAACCTCGGCCTGTGAGCGCCCCCCTGCACGGAGAGACTATGAACATCGTCCGCCACAACCCGCACGGCAGGCTGCTGTGCGACGCCGTCGAATACAACGGCCTCGTTTTCCTCGGCGGGCAGGTACCGCGCGATCTCAGCCAGGACATCAAGGGGCAGACCGCGGACGTCCTGCAGCAGATCGATGCGCTGCTCGCCAAGGCCGGTTCGCACAAATCGAAGATCATTTCGGCCAACGTGTGGCTGGCCGACATGCGTCATCGCGAAGCGATGAACGAGGTGTGGTCGAACTGGGTGGATGCGAACAATCTGCCCTGTCGCGCCACGGTGGAGGCGAAGCTCGCCGACCCGCGCATGCTGGTCGAAATCGCCTGCATCGCCGCGAAGTAGCGGGCTGTGGAAACGCTGGCCGATCTGCTCTGCGAATTTCCGCGGCCCGGCCGCGTGGAATGGATCGGCGTGCGGCCGGAACGGCTCGCCTTGCCCGTGACGGTCGAGTCCGTGGAAGCGGGTCTTTCGGGACTGGTCGGTGATCACTACGGCAAGGCCAACGGCCGCCGCGCGGTCACGCTCATCCAGGCCGAACATCTGCCGGTGATTGCCGCGCTCACCGGCCATGCCGTCATCGATCCGGCGTGGCTGCGCCGCAATCTGGTCGTGGGCGGGATCAACCTCATCGCCCTGAAGGGGCGCCGCTTCCGCGTGGGCGGGGCGGTACTGGAAGGCACGGGGTTGTGCGATCCCTGCTCGCGCATGGAGGCCGCGCTCGGCCGCGGCGGTTTGAACGCCATGCGCGGCCACGGCGGCCTGACCGCCGCCGTGATCGAGCCGGGCCTCATCCGCGTAGGAGACGCGGTATGCGCGCTCTGAACGTCGCACGTGCGGCGCTCGGCCTCTTCCTCGCGGTCGCGCTCGCCGGCTGTTATCCCGACCTCGACTGGCGCGAACTGCGTTCGGCCGAGGGCGGCTTCGCCGTGATGTTTCCGGCGCGTCCGAAGGAAGTGAGCCGCACGCTGCAGCTCGGCGGCGCAGCGCTCGAAGTGCACATGCTGCGTGCGGAAGTGAACGGCATGGCCTTCGGCGTCGCCTATGCCGACCTGCCGCCGGGCGCCGACGCGGCGAGCGTGCAGGACGCCGCGCGCGCGGGACTGATCCGCAACATCGGCGGCCGCGTCGTCCACGAAACGAAGCTGGAACTGCCCGGTCTGCAGGGCGAGGAATTCCGGGCCGAAGGCGAGGCCGATGGGCGGCCGATGCTGCTCGCCGCGCGCGTGCTGCACGATACCCGCCGCTACTACCAGGTGCTGTTCATCGGTCCGAGCGAACGCGCAGCCGAAGTCGATCTGGATTTCTTTCTCGGCTCGTTCAGGCCGCTGCGGCCCTGACTATTTGCGCCAGAACGCCGGGGTGAACAGCACCAGCAGGCTGAACAGCTCGAGGCGGCCGAGCAGCATGGTGGCGGTACAGATCCAGAGCTGAAAGGCGTTGAAGCCGGCGAAGTTGCTGGCGGGACCGACCTGGTGCAGCCCGGGGCCGAGGTTGTTCAGGCAGGCGACGATCGCCGAGAACGCGGTAATGGTATCGACGCCCGAGGCGGCGAGCGCCAGCGTCGTGGCGATCATCGTGCCGCCGTAGATCAGCATGAAAGCCAGTACGGCGAAAATGAGCTTGTTCTCGATCGTCGTTCCGCCGATCTTGAGCGGCACCGTCGCGCGCGGATGGACGATGCGCGTGAGCTCGCGAAAAGCCTGGTTCAGCAGCACCAGCGCTCGAATCATCTTGATGCCGCCGCCGGTCGAACCGGAAGAGCAGGCCACAGCGGACAGGAACAGCATCCACAGGGGCGCGAACACCGGCCACTGGTTGTAGTCGGCGGTCGAGAATCCCGCCGTGCTCGCCACCGCGACCACGTTGAAGGCGGCGTAGCGCAACGCCTCCGTGAACGTCTCGTAGTACTGGCGCCAGTACAGGAACAGCGCGATCACCGCCACGCTCGCGAGCATCACGCCCAGCACCCAGACCACCTCGGGATCGCGCCAGTAGGCGCGCAGCGAACGGCGGTGCCAGACCAGGAAGTGAGTGGCGAAATTGAGGCTCGCGAACAGCATGAACGCGATGCAGATAAGCTCGATCGCGAGCGAATCGAAATAGGCGAAGCTCGCGTCGTGGGGCGTGAGGCCGCCCAGGCTGATGGTCGAGAAGCCGTGCATGAGGGCGTCTAGCCAGCTCATGCCCGCGAGGCGATAGGCAAGCACGCACAGAAGCGTGGCGACGAAATAGACCATCCAGAGACCCTTGGCGGTCTCGTTGATGCGCGGTGTGAGGCGATTGTCCTTCATCGGTGTGGGCGTCTCCGCCTTGAAGAGCTGCGCGCCGCCCACGCCGAGCAGCGGCAGGATCGCCACCGCCAGCACCACGATGCCCATGCCGCCCATCCAGCACAACTGGGTGCGCCAGAGATTGACGGATGCCGGCAGATTGTCGAGTTGATCCATTACCGAGGCGCCGGTGGCGGTGAGGCCCGAGACGGTTTCGAAATAGGCCTCGGTGAAGGACATGTCGGGGAAGTAGAACAGCAGCGGCAGGGTCGCGAGCGCCGGCAGCACAGTCCACACCAGCCCCACCAGCAGGAAGCCGTCGCGCGTGGCGAGCTCGCGTTGCGAGCGGCGGCTCGCCAGCCACAGCAGCGCGCCGATCGACACGGTGACGACGAGCGCCTCGTCGTAGGCGAGCTGCGCGCCGTCGTCCAGATAGTGCGACACCCCGATCGGCAGCAGCAACGACAGTCCGAAGATCATGATGACCTTGCCGAGCGTGTTGAGCAGCGGCAGGCGTCGCTCGAGCGCGGTCGGGGCAAGGGTGGTGGCGACCATGGTTCAGATGAAGCTGAAGCCGACCTGGAACAGCTTCTCGACCTTCGGCACGACGCGCTTGTTGGCGACGAACATGACGACGTGATCGCCGGATTCGATGACCGTGTCGTGATGCGCCATGATCACCTCCGCGCGCTCGGCGTCGTCGCGCCGGCGCACGATGGCGCCGATGGTCGTGTCGCGCGGCAGCGTGATCTGGTCGACACGCTTGCCGATGACTTTGGAAGTCCGCTCGTCGCCATGCGCCACCAGTTCGAGCGCCTCGGCAGCTCCGCGCCGCAAGCTGTGCACCGCGACCACGTCGGCACGACGGATGTGCTGCAACAGCTTGCCGATGGTGGCCTGCGCCGGCGAGAGGGCAATGTCGATCTGCCCGCCCTGCACCAGATCGGCGTAGGCGCGCCGGTTGATGAGCGCGACCACGCGCCGGGCACCCATGCGCTTGGCAAGCAGGGCGGACATGATGTTGTTCTCGTCGTCGTTGGTGAGCGCGAGGAACAGGTCCATCTCCTCGATGCGCTCGGACTCGAGCAGCTCCTCGTCGGTCGCGTCGCCCTGCAGGACGAGCACGTTGTTCAGCTGGCTGGCGACGAACTCTGCGCGGCGCTTGTTGTGTTCGATCACCTTTACCTGGTAGTCGTTCTCGAGCGCGCGCGCAAGCCGCACCCCGATGTTGCCGCCGCCGGCGATCATGACGCGCCTGACCGGCTTGTCCATTTTGCGCAGCTCGCGCATGACCTCGCGAATGCGGTCCGTGGGCGCGAGGCAGAACACTTCGTCGCCTTGCATGATGACCGTGTCGCCGTCGGGGATGATCGACTGGTCGCCGCGGTAGATAGCGACGATGCGCGCGTCCACGTGCGGGATGTGTTTGCGCAGCTCCTTCAGCGGATGCCCGATCAGCAGACCGCCCCTCACGGCCCGCACCACCACCACGCCCGCCGTCCGCCCCCGGAATTCAACCCCCTCCGGCGCTCGGGGAATTCGCAT
>QGUL01000205.1 GCA_003242425.1 Pseudomonadota bacterium
CGCCCAGGCGGAGCCGGGCGACCTGGTGTTTTACGACACCCTCGGCCGGCCCTACTCGCACGTGGGCATCTACCTGGGCGAACAGAAGTTCGTGCACGCGCCGAGCAGCAAGGGCGTGGTGCGCGTGGAGGACATGCGCCAGCCTTACTGGCGCAAGCGCTATACGGGGGCGCGCCGGGTGGCCGTCAACGACGGCCCTTAATCGTCGCGATCGATGTCGCGGATCTCGCCGTTCTCGAGCACCTCGACCTCGTAACGCCGGCCTTCGTGCCGCAGCTTCACTTCGTACTCGATCTGGCCGCGGTGTACGTCGCGTTCGGCCTTGAGCAGTTCGGCGCCGGGGAAGCGCTGCTCGATCGCCGCGCGCACCGCCTGCGGCAGCTTGTCGACCGGCACCTTCTCGTCAGCCGCCGCCCACCCGGGCAGTAACAGAGCCATGCCCAGTACCGCCCCAAGAATCGTTCGTTTGTTCATCGTGACTCCGTTCGATATGGAAAAGGACGGGCGCCGCAGCGCGCCCGGACCGTCCTTTTTCTTGGACAGATCCGTAGCGGAAAAGTGCGCGATACGGGGATCGTTTTCCGGCGGTACGCAAGTTCAATGCCGTTTCGGGCAGAGCCCGCACTGGCCCAGCGCCCGGGTGACGCTGCAGGCGGAACGGCGGCAGCAGAGCACCGGCAGACCCTGCGCCCGGGCGGCGTCTCGGAAGCGCTTCATCACGTTGTGGCCGAGGAAATCGGTAAACAGGATCACCAGGTTGATACCGCTCGGCAGCGAGCAGCGTTTCTGGTGCGCGGGGTCGCGGCCGCTGATGTGTTTGCGGATGGCGATCCCATAGCCGGCCAGCACCTCCGGGATGTTACCCAACCGGTCGGCACCCACGATCAACGCTTCCATCGTTGCCCCCTGTCCAAATTTATAATGATAATTATTCTCATTTGGTAGTCAAGGGCAATTGGGAATCGTTCTCGTTTCTCTTGGCAGCGGCCCGCTGGATTGCTACGATGCGGCCGAACCATTTCACTTTTAAGGAGAATCGTTGATGTCCACGCGTGTGCGGACCCTTACGGCGCTGTTCATCGGCCTGCTCCTGCCCTGGGCGGCGGGCGCGCAGGAACAAGTGCTGAACATCTATTCCGCGCGTCACTACAAGACCGACGATGCCCTGTACGAAGGCTTCACCAAACAGACGGGCATCAAGATCAACCGCATCGAGGCGACCGAGGATGCGCTGATCGAACGCATCAGGAACGAAGGCGCGCGCAGCCCGGCCGACATCCTGATCACGGTCGATGCCGGACGCCTGTGGCGCGTCGAGCAGCAGGGCCTGTTCCAGCCCGTCAAGTCGGCGGTACTCGAGTCGCGCATCCCCGCCACTTTCCGTGAACCCAACGGGCTGTGGTACGGCTTCTCGATGCGCGCCCGCGTGATCGCCTACAACAAGGAACGCGTCCAGCCGAGCGAGGTGGCGACCTACGAGCAGCTCGCCGATCCGAAGTGGAAGGGCCGCATCTGCGTGCGCTCCTCCAACCACGTCTATAACCTGTCGCTGCTTAGCGCGATGATCGAGCGTTTCGGCGAGGCGAAGGCCGAGGCCTGGGCGCAGGCGGTGAAGAACAATCTGGCACGTCCGCCCAAAGGCGGCGACACCGACCAGATCAAGGCGGTGGCGGCCGGCGAGTGCGACGTGGCGATCGCCAACCACTACTACTACGCCCGCCTTGCGCGTTCAGACAAACCCGAGGACAAGGCCGTGGTCGAGAAAGTCGGCGTGGTGTTCCCCAACCAGGACACCACCGGCACGCACGTGAACATCTCCGGCGCCGGCGTGCTGAAGCATGCGCCGCATCGCGAGGCCGCGATCAAGTTTCTCGAATACCTGACAAGCGACGAAGCCCAGCGCTACTTCGCCGACGGCAACAACGAATGGCCGGTGGTGCCGACCGTCCAGGTGTACAACCCGGCGCTCGCCTCCTTCGGCCAGATCAAATACGACCCGCTGAACGTCTCGGCGCTCGGCCGCAACCAGCCGGCCGCGCAGAAGATCTACGACCGCGTCGGCTGGAAGTAAGCCGCAGCGCCTCGCATCGAAGCCCCGCCCTGTGCGGGGCTTTTTCGTTCGGGCACGCGTGGCCGGGCCTCATCCCCCGGCGAAAAAAAAGCCGCGCCCCGAGGCGCGGCCTCTTCCTTCCTGCTCCCTGAGTTTTTGCTTCTTCCTGTATTCCTGCTCGAGCGCAGCTTGTGCGCTCAAGTCTCCGAGTAGCCGAGCGGCCCGTCGAGCGGCCCCGGCCATTCCAGACCGGCATCGAGCGGTTTCGCTTCCTGTTTGGCGCCGGCCGGCTCACGGTCCTCGCGCTGAGAACCGGCAAAACTCATCGAATAGGGGATTGGACTGCTACTGTCGCCTTGACCTTGTTCCACGATGGTGCTCCGAATGAATGCGCGCTCATTATGCGCCCAGGCGCAAATCCCCAGTAGAAAGATTTCACATCGATATATAAGGAGCGTTGCTTCGTTGCGACATATTGCGCATCGCACGCTTCGGCTGGCGCGCTTTTGAAGCAGCGTTAGAAAGGGGACGGCGGCACAGCGCCGATGCGAGCGCTGCCGCATCCGGCGGCACCCAAACAAAAAGGCCATCCAAGGCAGGATGGCCTCGATGTCCGGTCAGATGATGGTCGGGGCGAGAAGATTCGAACTTCCGACCCCCTGCACCCCATGCAGGTGCGCTACCAGGCTGCGCTACGCCCCGACGTGACGGTAATTATAACAGAGGGGTTGGCGGGAAGAACCGGCCGATTCAGCTTTCCAGCAGTTGCAACACGCTCTGGATCTCGCGCCGCACCGCCGCGAGATCGGGCGCGGACGGATTGTGACGTTCGCGCATGCTCTCGTCGAGGCGATTGCGCGCGCCGCTGATGGTGAAACCCTGTTCGTACAGCAGCTCGCGGATGCGCCGGACCAGCAGCACCTCGTGGTGCTGGTAGTAGCGGCGGTTGCCCCGCCGCTTGACCGGTTTGAGCTGGGTGAATTCCTGTTCCCAGTAACGTAGTACGTGCGGTTTGACGCCGCACAGCTCGCTCACTTCGCCGATGGTGAAGTAACGCTTGGCCGGGATGGGCGGCAATTCAGTGCTGGCGCTCTTGCTGCTTTCCGGCATGAGCCTGCTCCACGAGTGCCTTCAGTTTCTGGCTGGCATGGAACGTTACGACACGCCGCGCGGTGATGGGAATCTCTTCGCCGGTCTTGGGGTTGCGGCCGGGCCGTTGCGGCTTGTCGCGCAACTGGAAATTGCCGAAGCCGGACAGCTTCACGCTTTCGCCGCTCTCCAGCGCCAGCCGGATTTCCTCGAAGAAGGCCTCGACCATATCTTTCGCTTCGCGCTTGTTCAGCCCGACCTTTTCGAACAGCATGTCGGCCAGCTCGGCCTTTGTGAGAGTCATTCCTTCTCCCCTAGATCCGTTGTTGTGCGCCGAAGCGGCTCACCAACGCTTCCGTCAGCTGCGCCATGGCGGCGTCGACCTCCGCGTCGGTCAGCGTGCGGCCAGTATCTTGCATAACTACCCGGAAAGCAAGGCTTTTTTTGCCTTCCGGGATGCCCTTCCCGCGGTACAGATCGAACAGCGTAATCTCCCGCACAAAAGCCGGCCGGACGCTTTCCAGGGCATCCAGCAGCGCCTGCGCCTCGATGTGTTCGTCCACCAGCATCGCCCGGTCGCGGATGACCGCCGGGAATTTCGATACCTCGGCATAGCGCGGCACGCCGATGTCGAGCAGCGGCTCGACCTCCAGCTCGAACACCACCGCCGGCGCCGGCAGCTCGTATTTCTGCTGCCATTGCGGATGCAGCTCGCCGATCCAGCCGACGGCGCGACCGCCCAGCTCGATCCGCGCCGAACGGCCCGGATGCAGCGCGGGATGAACAGCTTTGACGAAGCGCGCCTGCAAGGGTTCGAGCAGAGTCTCGACGTCGGCCTTGACGTCGTAGAAATCCACCGCACGGTAGGGTTCTCCCCACTGCTCCGCGTTGACGCCGCCGTAGGCCAGGCCGCCGATCCGTAGGGGCTGGGCGACACCCTTTACGTCGAGCGCGCCGTCCTGGACCTCGGGCACGCGCAGGAAGACGCGGCCCAATTCGAACACCCGCACGCGCGCCGCCTTGCGGTTGATGTTGTAGCGCGCGTTGTCCACCAGCCCGCCGATGAGCGTGGTGCGCATGACGCTCAGGTGGCTGGCGATGGGGTTGAGCAGTCGCAAAGGCCGGGTGTTGCCGGCGAAGTCCGCTTCCCAGGCTTCGTCGACGAAACTGAAATTCACCACTTCCTGGTAGTCGCGCGCGGCGAGCGCCAGCCGCAGCGCATGCACCCTGCGGCGCCCTTCGGGCTGCGCGCGCATCACGGCCGGCGCGCGGGGGGGCGGGCGGGGAAGGCGTCGGACCCCGAAAACCCGCCACCCCCTTCG
>QGUL01000206.1 GCA_003242425.1 Pseudomonadota bacterium
TGCGGTTTTTGCCCCGGGTCTTCCTCCCCTGTTGCCCCTGGGCCGGGGCCGCTTCGCGACTTCCGATCTGAACGATCTCTATCGCCGCGTCATCAACCGCAACAACCGGCTCAAGCGCCTGCTCGAGCTGAAGGCGCCGGACATCATCGTGCGCAACGAGAAGCGCATGCTGCAGGAGGCGGTGGATTCGCTGCTCGACAACGGCCGCCGCGGCAAGGCGATGACCGGCGCCAACAAGCGTCCGCTGAAGTCGCTCGCGGACATGATCAAGGGCAAGGGCGGCCGCTTCCGCCAGAACCTGCTCGGCAAGCGCGTCGACTACTCCGGCCGTTCGGTGATCGTGGTCGGTCCGCAGTTGAAGCTCCATCAGTGCGGCCTGCCGAAGAAGATGGCGCTGGAGCTGTTCAAGCCCTTCATCTTCCACAAGCTGGAGATGCAGGGTATCGCCACCACCATCAAGGCCGCCAAGCGCGAGGTGGAAGCCGAAACGCCGGTGGTGTGGGACATCCTGGAAGAGGTGATCCGCGAACACCCGGTGCTGCTGAACCGCGCGCCGACGCTGCACCGCCTCGGCATCCAGGCGTTCGAGCCGGTACTGATCGAAGGCAAGGCGATCCAGCTCCATCCGCTGGTCTGCGCGGCCTTCAACGCCGACTTCGACGGCGACCAGATGGCCGTACACGTGCCGCTTTCGCTGGAAGCGCAGATGGAAGCGCGCACGCTTATGCTGTCTTCCAACAACGTGCTGTCGCCGGCGAACGGCGATCCGATCATCGTGCCCTCGCAGGACATCGTGCTGGGCCTGTACTACGCCACGCGCGAACGCGTGAACGCGCGCGGCGAGGGCATGGCGTTCTCCGACGTGGCGGAGGTGCGGCGCGCCTATGAGACCGGCGCGGTGGACATCCACGCCAAGATCTCGGTGCGCATTCGCGAGCTGGTGACGGACGACAAGACCGGCGAGCAGACCAGCAAGCTCACCCGCTACGAGACCACCGTGGGCCGGGCGCTGCTGTCCGAGATCCTGCCCGCGGGGCTGCCGTTCGAGTACGTCAACAAGCCGCTCAAGAAGAAGGAGATCTCCAAGCTCATCAACGCCTCGTTCCGTCGCTGCGGGCTGCGCGAGACGGTGATCTTTGCCGACAAGCTGATGCAGGCCGGCTTCTCGATCGCCACGCGCGCGGGTCTGTCGATCGCCGTGGATGACATGCTGGTGCCGGCCGAGAAGAGCAAGCTGATCGAGCAGGCCGAGGCCGAGGTGCAGGAGATCGAGCAGCAGTACACCTCGGGTCTGGTGACCGCGGGCGAGCGCTATAACAAGGTGGTGGATATCTGGGGCCGCTGCGGCGACATGGTCGCCAAGGCGATGATGGACCAGCTCTCCACCGAGGAAGTGCGCGACCGCAACGGCAACGTCGTCAAACAGGAGTCCTTCAACTCCATCTACATGATGGCCGACTCCGGCGCGCGCGGTTCGGCGGCGCAGATCCGTCAGCTCGCGGGCATGCGCGGCCTGATGGCCAAGCCCGACGGCTCGATCATCGAGACCCCGATCACCGCGAACTTCCGCGAAGGCCTGAACGTGCTGCAGTACTTCATCTCCACGCACGGTGCCCGTAAGGGTTTGGCCGACACGGCGCTGAAGACCGCGAACTCGGGTTATCTGACACGCCGCCTGGTGGACGTGACGCAGGACCTGGTTGTGACCGAGGAGGATTGCGGCACCACCAACGGCGTGTCGATGAAGGCGCTGGTGGAAGGCGGCGAGGTGATCGAGCCGCTGCGCGAGCGCATCCTCGGCCGCGTCACCGCCACCGAGGTCTATCACCCCGAGACCCAGGAGGTGCTCTACGGTCCCGGCACGCTGCTCAACGAGGACGAGGTCGAGACCATCGAGGCCCTGGGCATCGACGAGGTCAAGATCCGCACGCCGCTCACCTGCGAAACTCGCTGGGGCCTGTGCGCCAAGTGCTACGGCCGCGATCTCGGCCGCGGCACGCTGGTGAACGTCGGCGAAGCGGTGGGCGTCATCGCCGCGCAGTCGATCGGCGAACCCGGTACGCAGCTTACGATGCGGACCTTCCACATCGGTGGCGCGGCCTCGCGTATGGCGCAGGCGAGCCACGTGGAGGCCAAGTCGAACGGCACGGTCCGGTTCTCGCCGCAGATGCGCTACGTCACCAACGCCAAGGGCGAGAAGATCGTCATTGCCCGTACCGCCGAGGTGCTGATCACCGACGACAACGGCCGCGAGCGCGAGCGCCACAAGGTGCCGTACGGCGCGACCCTGCAGGTCGACGACGGCGCCGCGGTGAAGGCCGGCCAGATGCTCGCCAACTGGGATCCGCACACCCGCCCGATCATCACCGAATACGCCGGTACGGTGAAGTTCGAGAACGTCGAGGAAGGCGTGACGGTGGCCAAGCAGGTCGACGAGATCACCGGCCTGTCGACGCTGGTGGTGATCGATCCGAAGCGCCGCGGCACGGGCGCCAAGGGCGTGCGTCCGCAGGTGAAGCTGCTCAACGAGAAGGGCGAGGAAGTGAAGATCGCCGGCACCGACCATCCGGTGAACATCACCTTCCAGGTCGGCGCGATCATCACGGTGAAGGACGGTCAGCAGGTGCAGGTCGGCGAGGTGCTGGCGCGCATCCCGCAGGAGACCTCCAAGACCCGCGACATCACGGGCGGTCTGCCGCGCGTGGCCGAGCTGTTCGAGGCGCGTTCGCCGAAGGACGCCGGTATGCTCGCGGAAGTCACCGGTACCGTCTCGTTCGGCAAGGACACCAAGGGCAAGCAGCGCCTCATCATCACCGACCTCGACGGCGTGCAGCACGAGTTCCTGATCCCGAAGGACAAGCACGTGATGGTGCACGACGGCCAAGTGGTGAACAAAGGCGAGTTCATCGTCGACGGTCCGGCCGACCCGCACGACATCCTGCGGCTGCAGGGGGTGGAGGCGCTGGCGCGCTACATCACCGACGAGGTGCAGGACGTGTACCGCCTGCAGGGCGTGCGCATCAACGACAAGCACATCGAGGTCATCGTGCGTCAGATGCTGCGCCGCGTGCAGATCGAGGATGCGGGCGACACGCGCTTCATCCCCGGCGAGCAGGTCGAGCGTGCGGAAGTGCTGGAAGAGAACGACCGCATGATCGCCCAGGGCAAGCGCCCGGCGGTGTACAGCCACGTGCTGCTCGGCATCACCAAGGCCTCGCTGTCGACCGACTCGTTCATCTCGGCGGCCTCGTTCCAGGAGACCACCCGCGTGCTCACCGAAGCTGCGATTATGGGCAAGCGGGACGAGCTGCGCGGCCTGAAGGAGAACGTCATCGTCGGCCGCCTCATCCCCGCGGGAACCGGTCTCGCCTACCACAACGCGCGCAAGATGGCGCCGGCCGAGGCCCTGTTCGAGGATGTGGGCGAGACGACCGAGGCGTCGTCGTCCGCCACGACCGAGGAACAGCAGGTCTGAGCGTCCGATCCGGGGAAGCCCCGGGCGGGAGGTCCCGCCCGGGGTTTTTCACCGTGCCGCTCCCTCTGTCGGCGCGGCTGACATCGGACGGTGCGACGGCCGAAGTTGTTGACCCGTATCGCGGGCACTCTTTATAATCCCGCGTCTTTCTACCCGGAGGTTGCCGAGGCGGCCTCGTTTTCATTTCTGGGAAGTCTGAGAACATGCCAACGATCAGCCAGTTAGTGCGCAAGGGCCGGCGAAGCGAACCGACCAAGAGCAAGGTTCCGGCGCTTGCTGGCTCGCCGCAAAAGCGCGGCGTGTGCACGCGCGTGTACACCACGACGCCGAAGAAGCCGAACTCCGCTCTGCGTAAAGTCGCCAAGGTGCGCCTCACCAACGGTTTCGAGGTGATCAGCTACATCGGCGGTGAAGGCCACAACCTCCAGGAACACTCGGTCGTGCTGATCCGCGGCGGTCGTGTGAAGGATTTGCCGGGCGTGCGTTATCACGTCGTGCGCGGCAGCCTTGACACCCAGGGCGTGAAGGATCGCAAGCAGGGTCGTTCGAAGTACGGCGCCAAGCGTCCCAAGGCCGCCTAGCAGTCAGAAAGAATTAAGGACATACCATGCCCCGTCGTCGCGAAGTTCCCAAACGCGAAATCCTGCCAGATCCGAAGTACGGCAACGTCGAAGTGGCCAAGTTCGTCAACGTATTGATGAACGACGGCAAGAAATCCGTTGCCGAACGCATCGTCTACGGCGCGTTCGACATCATCAAGCAGCGCTCCGGCAAGGAGCCGCTGGAAGTGTTCCAGCAGGCGCTGCAGAACGTGCGGCCCATGGTGGAAGTGAAGAGCCGCCGGGTCGGCGGGGCCAACTACCAGGTCCCGGTCGAAGTCCGTCCTGCCCGCCCCGGGGCCCTGGCCATGGCCTGGCGGCCGGAGGCCGCTTCCAACGCCCGGGGAAAGCCCAGGGACATGGCCTTGCCAAAGAGCTTTTAGAGG
>QGUL01000207.1 GCA_003242425.1 Pseudomonadota bacterium
GTCGCCGCACCGGTAGAATGCCGGCCCATGCACATCCATATTCTCGGCATCTGCGGCACCTTCATGGGCGGTGTCGCCGTGCTCGCCAAGGCCGCCGGCCATCGCGTCACCGGTTGCGACGCCAACGTCTACCCGCCCATGAGCACGCAGCTCGAGGAGCAGGGCATCGCCGTCTACGAGGGCTATGGCGCCGAGCAGCTGGAGCTGCGGCCCGATCTGTGGGTGATCGGCAATGTGGTGACGCGCGGCAATCCGCTCATGGAAGCCATCCTCGATCGTGGTGACCGCTACGTCTCCGGCCCGCAATGGCTGGCGGAGAACGTGCTGGCCGGCAAGTGGGTGCTCGCGGTCGCGGGCACGCACGGCAAGACGACCACCACCTCGATGCTCGCCTGGATTCTCGAATATGCGGGCCGCCGGCCGGGCTTCCTCATCGGCGGCGTGCCGCAGAACTTCGGCGTCTCGGCGCGCCACAGCGAAGGCGGGCTGTTCGTCATCGAGGCGGACGAGTACGACACCGCCTTTTTCGACAAGCGCTCGAAGTTCGTCCACTACCGGCCGCGCACGGCCATCCTCAACAACCTCGAATACGACCACGCCGACATCTTCCCGGATCTCGCGGCGATCGAGACCCAGTTCCATCATCTGGTGCGTACCGTGCCGGCCTCCGGCCGCATCGTGGTCAACGCCAGGGAGCCGGCGCTCGAACGGGTGCTGGCGCGCGGCTGCTGGTCCGAAGTCGTGCGTTTCGGCACGCCCGAGGGCTGGTCGTCCGGGGAGGTGGACGACGAAGGCTTCGAAGTGCTCGAAGCCGGCCGGCCGGTCGGCCGGGTGTGCTGGACGCTCACGGGGGCGCACAACCGCGACAACGCGCTCGCCGCCATCGCCGCGGCGCAGCACGTCGGCGTGCCGCCCGCGCTCGCCGTCGAGGCGCTGGCGCAGTTCCGCAACGTCAAGCGCCGCATGGAACTGCGCGGCACCGTGAACGGCATCTCGGTGTACGACGATTTCGCCCATCACCCCACCGCCATCCGCACCACCGTCGACGGTCTGCGGCAACGCGTGGGCAACGGGCGCATCCTCGCGGTGCTGGAGCCGCGCTCGAACACCATGAAGCTCGGCGTCATGAAGGATGCGCTGCCCGACAGCCTGCGCGAGGCCGACCGCGTCTACTGCTACACCCAGGGCCTGGGCTGGGATGCCGCGGCGGCGCTCGCCCCGCTCGGGGAGCGGGCGCGCTGCACGGAAGATCTCGCCGAACTCGTGGAGCTCGTGGCGGGCGAAGCGCGGCCCGGCGACTACATCCTGGTGATGAGCAACGGCGGCTTCGGCGGCGTGCACGACAAGCTTCTCGCTCGCCTGGGCCGGGCTTGAGCGGGTCGGCGCGACGGGACGCGCGAGTGAAAACGTTTCGCGGATTCGGCGTCGAGGCGGCATGAACGAGCCCCTGCTCATTTACCTGCACGGTTTCAACAGCGCGCCCGCGTCGCACAAGGCGCAGCGCCTGCGCGAGGAAATGGCGCGCCTGGGACTGGAATCCGCCTACCGCTGCCCGCAGCTGCCGCACCGGCCGCGCGAGGCGGTCGCGCTGATCGAGGCGGAAATCGCGCGGGCGGGCGGGCGGCCGGTCACGCTGGTCGGCAGCTCGCTCGGCGGCTTCTACGCCACCTGCCTGGCGGAGCGGCACGACTTGCGCGCGGTGCTGCTCAATCCGGCGGTACGGCCGCAACTGGAGCTGGAGACCTATCTGGGTCCGCAGCGCAATCTCTACACCGGCGCCACCTACGAGCTGACGCGCGAACACATCGACGAGTGGCGCGCGCTGCAGGTCGAACGCGTCGATCCCCGCCGCTATCTGCTCATCGTCGAGACCGGCGACGAGGTGCTGGACTATCGTCTGGCGCTCGCCAAGTACGCCGGCGCGGCGCAGATCATCGTGCCGGGCGGCGATCACAGCCTGCGGAGCTTCGCCTGTCACATTCCCATGCTGCTGCGCTTCGCCGGATTCGACCTCGAGCGTTGCGGCGGCCGCGGCAGCTAGTCGTATAATCGGCGGCCTTTCCGCACGAGCCCGCCTGCCGGCCCCGGCCGGATCCCATGAACGTTCTGTACGAAGAAAACGGTGCCTTCAAGGTCGGTACCGTCCTCACCGAGCACGAAGCGTCCTTGCAGGTCGAAACGCCCCACGGCAAGCGCAGCAAGGTCAAGGCTGCCAACGTGCTGTTGCGTTTCGAGGGCGGCGGTCTGCAGGATCTGCTGGAGCGCGCCGAGGCCGACGCGGCGGCGATCGACATCGACTTCCTGTGGGAATGCTGCGGCGAGCGGGAGTTCGGCTTTCTCGATCTGGCGCGTGAGTATTACGGCCGCGAGCCTTCGCCGCTGGAAGCGGCGACCATCCTCGTCAAGCTGCACTCGGCGCCGATCTATTTCCACCGCAAGGGCAAGGGCCGCTACCGCGCCGCGCCCGCCGAAACGCTCAAGGCGGCGCTCGCGGGTCTGGAACGCAAACGTCAGCAGGCCCTGCTGATCGAACAGTGGTCCGCCGCCTTGCAGCGCTTCGAACTGCCCGATGCGCTGCGGCCCTATGTGCGCGAGCTGCTCTACAAGCCGGACCGCAACCGCATCGAGACCAAGGCCTTCGAACAGGCCTGCGCCGCCACCGGGCTGTCGCCGGCGAAACTCATGCAGGCCTGCGGCGCGCTGCCCTCTTCGCACGACTACCATTTCGAGCGCTTCGTCTGGGAGCACTTCCCGCGCGGGCTCGACTTCCCCCCGGTGGAAGTGCCCGAGCCGCCTGCCGATCTGCCGGTGGCCGACGTGCAGGCCTTCAGCCTCGACGACGTCACGACGACGGAGATCGACGACGCGCTCTCGCTCGTCACCCTGCCCGACGGCCGCAAGCGCGTGGGCATCCACATCGCCGCCCCGGGGCTCGGCTTCGGGCCGGGCTCGCCCGTCGACGCCATCGCCCGCGAACGGCTGTCCACCGCCTATCTGCCGGGCCGCAAGCTCACCATGCTGCCGCCGCAGGTGGTGGAGCGCTACACGCTGGTCGAAGGCGGGCCGCGTCCGGCGCTGTCGCTCTATGTGGACGTCGATCCGCACACCTTCGCCATCCTCGGCACCGAGACGCGCATCGAGCAGGTGCCGATTGCCGTCAACTTGCGCCTGCACGAAGTCGACCGGCTGAACGAACATTTCCTCGCCGGCGAGGTGGACGACAGCGTGCCCTTCGCGGCGGAACTCTACTGGCTCTACCGCTTCGCCCAGGTGCTGGAGGCGATGCGCGGCAAGAGCGAGACGGTGGACCGGCTCGACTACAACTTCTACGTCGAGAACGACCGTGTGCGCATCGAAGCGCGCAGGCGCGGTGCGCCGCTCGACAAGCTGGTCTCCGAAAGCATGATCCTCACCAACCGGCTGTGGGGCAAACTGCTCGACGACCACGACGCCGCGGCAATCTACCGTGCCCAGGGCGACGGCAAGGTGCGCATGACCACCATCGCCTCGCCGCACGAGGGACTGGGCGTGACGCACTACGCCTGGTCCAGTTCACCGCTGCGGCGCTATGTCGATCTCATCAACCAGTGGCAGTTGCTCGCCGTGGTGCGCGGCACGACGCCGCCCTTCACGCGCCGCTCCGAGGAGCTTATCGCCGCGCTGCGCGATTTCGAGCTGACCTACGCTGCCTACGACAGCTTCCAGCGCCACATGGAACAGTACTGGTGTCTGCGCTGGCTGCTGCAGGAGGAGGTCAAAGTGGCCCGCGCCGAGGTGCTGCGCGAGAACCTGGTGCGCTTCGCCGATGTGCCGTTGTACACGCGCGTGCCCTCGCTGCCGGAACTGCCGCCCGGCACAGCGGTCATGCTCGAGATCGAGGACGTCGACTTGATTGACATGCAGGTGCGCTGTCTCTATAAGAAGCCGCTGCAGGATCAAGCAGAAGATCAGCAAACGCCGGCCGCCTGAGGGCTGCGCCTCGGAGGGCGCGGGCGCTGCCGGCGAGTCATCGACGAACCAGGTCCGTCGGATTCCACCTTGCAATACACGTTGCCGCGCGCACCCCGCGCGCCACTCGGGCCGATCGGCTTCATCAAGACCTATCCGGTGCTTGCGGCCGCGATTGTGGCTTCGCTCGGCCTGCACGCCGCCGTCCTGTCGTTGCGCTTCGCCTTCCCCGACGTACTGAAGTCCAGGGAAGCGCCGCCCTCGCTGGAAGTGGTGCTGGTGAACAGCAAGTCGGCCAGCGCGCCGGTGAAGGCCGACGTGCTGGCGCAGGCCAACCTGGACCTGGGCGGCAATACCGACGAGGATCGCCGCGCCAAGACGCCCCTGCCCGCGAGCCGGAAAGTCGAGGTCGGCGACGACGTGCGCCGCGCCCAGCGGCGGG
>QGUL01000208.1 GCA_003242425.1 Pseudomonadota bacterium
TTTTGCGCGGGCGTCCCATTTGGGCGCCTGCGGTCGCCCGCCTTCCTGGGCCGGGCGCAGGGCCGCTTCGCGGGCAGCGGTGCGTTTCAGGGTTTCGAAGGCTTCGGCTTCGGTCTTGGCCCGCGCCTTCGCTTCGGCTTCGGCTTCGGCTTCGGCCTGGGCGCGGGCGAGGGCCATCTGTTTGGCCAGCGTCTCGGCTGCCAGACGGGAGGCGGCCGCTGCCTTGGCCGCTTCTTCCGCGGCGGCTCGTTCCAGGGCCGCGCGCGTGGCGGCGGCTTCGGCCGCGGCGCGCGCCTCGGCCTCTTGCTGGGCTTTCAGCTCGGCCTGGAGACGGGCGTCTTCTTCAACTGGCGGCGCAGCTTCCGGCGCAGGCGCGTGCGAAGCGGTGGTGTCCGGCGCGGAAGCGGCGATGGTGGTGCTGTAGTGATCAAGGCGCTGCCGGGCCGCGGCCTGCGCGAGCGGCGCCTTGTCGAGTACCGCCTCAGGCTCGGGCCGTGCGCGCGCGACGGTTTGGGCGTGCAAGGCCCGGGCGCGCGCCGCCTGTTCCTGCTCGGCACGTTCGATGGCGGCTTTGATGGCGGCCAGGGTGGGACGCTGGTCCGCGTCCGTGTCCTTTCCGGTCGACCGGTCGATGCTTTGCTCGGCGATGTCGGGACAGCCCACTCGATACTCCCTGGCGACGATGCCGGGGATTATTCCGGGGACTCGGGCACGGCAAAGACGGAAATAGCGCCGGAAGTTCGCGCCTAATTCCGGCGCGGATGCGCGCGCAGATAGCTCGCCAGGGCGACGGCGTTGTTGCGGGTCTCGTCCTTGGCGGCGTAGAGCAGCGTGACGGTCTGCCTGCGCCGCAGGCGCTGACGCAGCGCTTCGAGCGCTTCTTCGTGTTGCGCGAGCTCGGCGTGATAACGGCGTTCGAACTCGGGCCATTTCTCAGGCTCGTGCCCGAACCATTTGCGCAACGCGTCGCTCGGCGCGACTTCCTTGAGCCACAAGTTCACGCGGACTTCTTCCTTGCTCAGCCCGCGCGGCCAGAGCCGGTCAACGAGCACGCGAAAACCGTCCTCGTCGCTCGGCGCATCGTAGATGCGTTTGAGCTTCAACATTCACCGCCCTCTCATCTGCCGATCACAAAAACGCGTTTCGCACAAGGTTGTCGGGTCACGCCCGATGTTGTATTGGTGCCGCAGCCTTCGTCTTCGCCGGACGTGGGCGACAGAACGAGCACCGGGGAGGACGTATGGCCACGCTGCACACCGTCGACTATGCGATTCTAGGCGCTTATCTGCTGATCACTGCGGCGGTGTGCGTGCGCGTGACGCGTAAAAGCCCGGACGCCGAGGAGCTGTTTCTCGCAGGCCGCTCGCTCGGGTGGGGCGTGGTGGGTCTGTCGCTGTTCGCCTCCAACATTTCCTCCACGACGCTGATCGGTCTGCCGGGCGCGGCCTGGGGCTCCGGTATCGCCGTGGCGAATTACGAATGGATGGCCGCGGCGGTGCTGATGTTTTCCACCTTCGCCGTCGTGCCGGTGTTCCTGGCCAACCGCATCACCACCGTACCGGAGCTCCTCGAGCGTCGTTTCGACGGCCGCCTGCGCAAATACCTGTCCGCGGTCACGGTGTTCCTCAGCATCTTCCTCGACACCGCGGGGAGTCTCTATGCCGGAGCGATCGTGCTGATGATGTTCATCCCCGGCCTGTCGCTGTGGCCGACCTGTTTCGCCATCGCCCTGTTCACGGGCCTGTACACCGCCGCGGGCGGGCTGCGGGCGGTCGCCTACACCGACGTGCTGCAGTCGGTGGTGCTGCTGCTCGGCTCGCTGATCCTCGCCGTGATCGTCTTCGGCCAGTTCGATTATTCCTGGCCGGCGGTGCGCGCAGCGCTGGGCGAAGAGCGGCTGTCGCTGTTCCGTCCGCTCGACGATCCGGAGCTGCCCTGGCTCGGCACGCTCATCGGTTTGCCCATCCTCGGTTTCTACTATTGGACGATGAACCAATACGTTTCGCAGCGGCTGCTGGGTGCTCGCGATATGCGCCATGCGGGCTGGGGTGCGGCGCTCGCTGCGCTGCTCAAGCTGGCGCCGCTGTTCATCATGGTGTTGCCGGGCGCCATGGCGGCGGTGCTGCTGCCCGATCTGGCGCGGGCGGACGAAGTCTTCCCGGCGATGATCGCCGCGTACGCACCGGTGGGAATCGCGGGATTGATCATCGCCGGACTGCTCGCCGCCATCATGTCGAGCATCGATTCGGCGCTCAATTCCGCCTCGACGCTCATCACGCTCGATTTCATCGATGGCGAGGCGCGCGATTCGGAGCGGCTGGCGCGCCTCGGCCGCGTCATTGTGCTGCTGCTCGTCGGCATTGCAGCGTTGTGGGCGCCGATGATCGACCGCTTTCCGGGCTTATTCGCCTATCTGCAGCAGGGATTCGCCTATGTGGCCTCGCCGCTGGTAGGGACGTTCGCCGTCGCGATGCTGAGCCGGCGCGTGGGCGGCACGGCCGCTTTGCTCGGCACGGCGGCCGGCCATCTGTTCAGCGCGGCCTGGTTCCTTGCGAGCCTCGCCGGCTGGGTGGAGCTGCACTTCACCATCACGGCGGGCATGCTGCTCGCCGTCACCGTCCTCGCCTGTCATCTGGCTGCCACGTTCATCGACGAGCCGGTCAACCCGACGGGCGTCGAGGCGATGCGGCGACGCGCCGCGGTTCCGCGCGACGTGAAAATCGCGAGCGTGAGCGTGGCTGTGCTCACGCTCGCACTCGTCCTGGCTTTCGGCTGAGACGGGCCGCCGCTCAGGTCGTGGCGAACAGATCCGGCTGCACGCGCGCGCCGAAGACCATGCCCAGCTCGACCTCGCCGGTGTCGGCGATGACGTAGGGCACGCCGAGTTCGTAGCATTCGCCGCTTTCGTGATCGAGCTGCAGGCCGATCACGGCGCAGGCGGCGTCCTCACCGGGCGGCGTGGCGCGACCTTCGAAGCACAGCACGGCCGCGCGGATTTCGCCGTTTTGCGCCTTTTCCCGCAACAGCTCCCGCAATCCGCTCAGCAGCTCCGGGACTGCGTCCGGATTGACCTCGTCCGGCTCGACGAGCGCGGTTTCGCCGTCGGCCGAGATGTGCGCGCCGAAGGGCGCGAACGTCCCGTTCTTGGACAGCGATTGGCGGGCGAGCTGGATCGCGATGTTGAGCAGGCCGTCTAGATCGGCATTGGCCATAGTCTTCTCCCAGATAAAGCATCCAGCAGCGCCCGTGCGGACGATGACTTGAATGCAAGTTGTTCAAGACGCGCCGCCGACCGGGCGGCGCGTTTCCGGCACCATACCAGGAAAGGACCAGCCGGGGGCCGGAAAATTTCGTCGCTCAATACTTCAGGGTAGGCGTCCCAGGACGCTCAGGCGTTCGCCCTCGGGGCGGACGACGATGACCTCTCCCGAGCCGGCGTGGGTACCGGCCAGACGCGCGATATTGACCTGGTGGGTGACGAGTAGCAGGGGACGGTCCCGGTGTTCGCGGATGAGCCGCCGCACGGCGGCCGTCTGCGCCTCGGCATCGGCCCGTTCGTGGTGCAGGGAGTTGAGCGCGGGCAGCGGCTCGACGGGACCGAGCCGCATCTCGGCCGCGGTGTCCAGGCAGCGGCACCACTGGCTCGAGTAGATCAGCGCATCGCGGATGCCGTGGCGGCGGAATTCGTCGCCGAGCGCGCGCGCCTGGGCCCGGCCCGCCTCAGAGAGATTGCGCTGGGTGCCGCAGTCGCCGAACTCGAAGCCGGGCGGATCGAAATTGCCCGGCGCTTCGGCGTGGCGGATCAGCGCGACCGCCTCGCCTGCACGCAGGCTTTGCCAGAGCGCGGCCTTGTCGTCCGCCTGCGCGGCCGGGATGCCCAGACAAAGCAGCGCGAACAGCAGGAAGCGGGGCATCGCGGTCCTCCGGCGCGGCGAGAAGAAGGCTTAGCTCTGCCGCCTCGGGTAGCCCTGGGCGAGGATGCGTTCCCACACCGCGTTCTTTTCCTCCTGGGTCATGAACACCCATTGGGCGACTTCGTCCACGGTGCGGCCGCAGCCGCGGCAGATCTCGTCGAACGTGGTGGTGCACACCGCCACGCAGGGCGTGTCGGGATAGGGCGGCGTATAGGGCGGCTTCATTTCGTTCCGACGACGCTTGCCAGACAGCCGGAACGATACCGGTTAAGGTCGGCGAAGTGAACCGGTTCCGTGCCGGGCGCGGCGAGATGCGGCTCGGGCGCTCGCCGCGCCCGAGCCGCACCTGCGGCACACCGCAAGTGCGGCCTCAGGACGCCATGCGTTCGGGGGGCGTCGCATCGGCGCGTACCGCGCCAAGGAAGTCGTCGCCCAAGCCCCGGCCGCCGTTTGTGCGA
>QGUL01000209.1 GCA_003242425.1 Pseudomonadota bacterium
GGCCGAGCGGCTGCACGAAATGCGCGCGCTGTTTCCACATATAAAAGCGGAGGGCGATGCGCCGCTGCTCGCCGAAGTTCCGGAACGCGACGCTGCGCTGCGCGAAATCGTGCGCAGCCGGCTGGAAGCCTGCGGCCCGGTGACGGCAGCCGAGCTCGGCGCGCCGCTCGGCCTGCAGGCCGGCGACATGCGCATTGCGCTTGCGGCGCTCGAGCGCGAAGGCTATGCGATGCGCGGTGACTTCAGCGGGCGGGGCGCCGAGGAATGGTGCGAACGCAGACGCCTTGCGCGCATCCACCGCTATACGCGCGAGCGGCGCCGCGCGCAGTTCGAGCCCGTACCGGCCGCGGCGTTCATGCGTTTCCTGCTCGACTGGCAGGGTTTGAGCGGCGGCGGCCTGCACGAAGGCCCGGCTGCCTTGAGCGCGGTGTTGGCGCAACTGGAAGGTTTTCCCGTCGCCGCCGCGGCCTGGGAAACGGAGATTCTGCCCGCGCGCGTACGCGACTACGAACCGCAGTGGCTCGATCAATTGTGCGCGAGCGGCCGTTACGTCTGGCAGCGTCCTGCAAGCGCCGCGCAGGATCACGCGCGCAGGGCGGCGCCGGTGCGCGCCACGCCCATTCTGCTGCTGCCGCGCGAGCACGCGTCGCGCTGGAACACGACGCCGGACGCCGCACCGGCGCTCTCCGGTCCGGCGAAGAAAGTGCTCGAGGCGTTGCGCACGCACGGCGCCTCGTTCTTCGTCGATCTGGTCGCGGACTCGCATCAGTTGCGCTCGCATGTGGAACGCGCGCTGGCCGAGCTCGTCACGCACGGACTGGTGACCTCGGACAGCTTCGCCGGTTTGCGCGGCCTGGTGGAGCCGGCGGAACTCAAGGCGCGCAAGCTGAGGCGCGGCGGCCTGCAGGGCGCCTTTGCGCATCTGGAAGCGGCGGGACGCTGGTCGCTGCTACGCCCCCGCGTGCAACAAGGGCCGGAAGATACGGAGGCGGATGTCGAGCACATCGCGCGCGTGCTGCTGCGCCGCTACGGTGTGGTGTTCCGCAAACTGGTCGAGCGCGAACCGCTCGCGCCGCCCTGGCGCGAGCTCTTCTACGTGCTGCGCAGGCTGGAGGCGCGCGGCGAAATCCGCGGCGGCCGCTTCGTGAGCGGCTTCGCCGGCGAGCAGTTCGCGCTGTCCGAGGCGGCCGGCGCGCTGCGCCGCTATCGCGAGGACGCGGACGATGCGCTCGCCGTGGTGGCCGGCTGCGATCCGCTCAATCTCACCGGCGTAGTGCTGCCGGGCGAGCGCGTGCCGGCCGTCGTCGGCAACCGCATCCTGTTGCGTGGCGGCGTGCCGGTGGCGACGCGCGTCGGCGGCGAGCTTCGCTTCCTCGTCCAGACGGACACCGCGACGCAGAACCGCTGGCGCGAGCTGCTGGTGCGCGGCGTGCACGCGGCCGTGGCGCGCGCGGCCTGACTCAGGCGCGGTCGCGCAGCTCCGTCGCGCCTTGCGCCGCGGCGCAGCGCGCGCAGCAATATATCCTGTCGCCTTTCTCCACGCCGTGGCCGATGATGCGCACCCCGCAGGTGGCGCAGACCGGCGCGCAGCCGTTGATGGCGCACTCGAAGCTGTCGAAGGTCATGGTGCGGCCTTGCATCATGACCTGGAACGTTTTGTCGTAGTCGTTGCCGCAGGTGTCGCATCTGGGCATGGCGTACCTCCATTGATGGGTGCCGCCTTGCGTTGCGAATAGCGCGCCTGATCCCGCGTGTACGAAAGCCCGACGGTATGCGGCTTGCTTTCCCTGTGGGACTGATCACGCAAAGGACCAAACACATGGCAAGCACCAGTAAAAGCGCGGCAACGATGGACGCCATCACGCTGCTGACCGACGATCATGCCCGGGTCAACAAGCTGTTCAAGGCGTTTCAGAAAGCGGAGAAGGAAGACGATCTCGAGGCGATGGAGGATGTCATCACCACCGCCTGTGCGGAGCTGGATGTCCATAGCAAGCTGGAGAAGGAACTCTTCTATCCCGCTGTGCGCGAGCAAGCCGACGAGGAATTGCGCGACCTGCTGGCCGAAGCCGACGTCGAGCACGAATCGGTCGACGCGCTGGTGCACAAGCTCTCCGAAGTGAAACTCGACGACGAGATGTACAAGGCCAACTTCACGGTGCTGATGGAGTACGTCAAGCACCACGTGAAGGAAGAGGAGAAGGAGATGTTCCCCAAGGTGCGCAAGCTCAAGCGTCTGGATCTGGACGCGCTGGGCGAGCGGATGCGCGCGCGCCAGGAGGAGCTGATGGGCGACTATCTGCGCGAGGCGGGCTATGCCGCCGAGGATATCGAAGCCGCCAAGGCGGCGATGGTGGCGGCGAACAAGCCCAGGGCGAAAGCGCGCACGATCCGCGCCCACCGCTGACCGGTTTCGAGCTCTGACCGCCGAGGCCCGCATCGCGGGCCTTTTTCATGCGTGTTGCGCCGGCGACCGGCCGGATCCGTCGTGTCGTGCGGGATGCACGGTCCGGCAGCCGAGGCGGCGGACCGGCACCGCCTCGGTACCGGCCCGACATCGAAACACGGCCGCGCGCTCAGGCGCTGTAATCGGCCCAGCTATTGGGGGTTTCGTAGATCCGCACCTTGGCCAGGCGCAGGCCGCGGCCGTAGCGGTCGCGCACCAGCGGCGCGAGCGTCTCGAAAGCGATGCGCGCCAGGTTCTCGGCCGTGGGTACGGCATCCAGCACCACGGTCTTGTGGCCGGGCAGGGATTCCAGGAATTCGCGCACCGGCCGGTCGCCTTCGTACACCAGGAAGGCGTGATCCCAGCGCTCGACCAGGTGTTCCAGGGCGATGGCCTTGACGTCGGAAAAATCCATCAGCATGCCGTGCTCGGAGCTGCCCGGCGCGTCGACCACTTCCCCCTCCAGCGTCAGTTCCAGCACGTAGCGGTGGCCGTGCAGGTTGCGGCATTCGCTGCGATGGTCGGGGATGCGGTGGCCGGCGTCGAATTCGAGCCGCTTGGTTATGGTGATCACGGTTTGAGGCGGCAGGCTGCTGTATGCGGGAAGACCGCAAGCTTACCGCATCGCGGGCCTACAGTCTTTCGTCCGCGGCATGTCAGAATGTGGCGTCCATCGCCAAGGGGAGAGGAGAACGCTGATGAACCGGAGCACCATCGCCCGTGTGCCGCTGTGGATCGGCGGCCGGGCCGCGGACGCGCGCGCCTCGCGCGAGGCCGAGGTTTACGATCCCGCCACGGGCCTGCCCACCAAACGCGTGCCGCTGTGCGGCGCGCAGGACGTCGACGCGGCGGTGGCCGCGGCGCGCGCCGCCTATCCGGCCTGGCGCGACATGCCGCCTTTGCGGCGTGCGCGCGTGATGCAGCGCTTCCTGGCGCTCCTGCAGGCCAACCACGAGGCGCTGGCGCATCTGGTCACCGCCGAGCACGGCAAGACGCTCGCCGACGCCATGGGCTCGGTGCAGCGCGGCATCGAAGTGGTGGAATTCGCCTGCGGCATCCCGCATCTGCTCAAAGGCGAATACTCGGAGAACGTCGGCGGTCAGGTCGACTGCCACACCGTGCGCCAGCCGGTGGGCGTGTGCGTGGGCATCACGCCCTTCAATTTCCCGGTGATGGTGCCGCTGTGGATGTTCCCGGTCGCCATCGCCTGCGGCAACACCTTCGTGCTCAAGCCTTCGGAGAAAGTGCCTTCGGCGGCCATGCGTCTGGCGGAGCTGCTCAAGGAAGCGGGTCTGCCCGACGGCGTGTTCAACGTGGTGCACGGCGACAAGGAGGCGGTCGATGCGCTGCTCGAGCATCCCGGCGTGGACGCGGTGTCCTTCGTCGGTTCGACGCCGATCGCCAGGCACGTCTACGAAACCTGCGCTCGCACGGGCAAGCGCGTGCAGGCGCTCGGCGGGGCGAAGAACCACGCCGTGGTGCTGCCCGACGCCGATCTCGATTTCGCCGTCGAGGCGCTGATCGGCGCGGCCTACGGTTCGGCCGGCGAGCGCTGCATGGCGATTTCCGTGGTGGTGGCGGTGGGCGACATCGGCGACGCGCTGGTGGAGAAGCTGCGGCGCCGGGCGGCGGCCATCAAGGTCGGGCCGGGCGCCGATCCGGACGTGGAAATGGGGCCGCTTGTCACGCGCGCGCATCGCGACCGCGTGCGGAGCTACATCGACCTCGGCGAGCGCGAGGGCGCGAAGCTCGTGCTCGACGGCCGCGACTTGCGGGTCGACGCGTCGCCGGAGGGCTTCTGGCTCGGCCCGACGCTGTTCGATCACGTCACGCCGCAGATGCAGATCTACCGCGCCGAGATCTTCGGGCCGGTGCTCCCCGTCGTGCGCGTGGCGACGCCCGACGAGGCGATCGCGCTCTC
>QGUL01000210.1 GCA_003242425.1 Pseudomonadota bacterium
AGGCTCGCCGAAGGGGCGCATTATGAACGCGTCAACAGGGACTTGCCAGCCTTTCGGCGCAATTTGCGCGTCCCGGAATGGCGCGCCATACCGTGCGCGCAACAAAAAAGCCCGGCGGAAAGCCGGGCTCTTGGGGCAAGCCGTCCGTGCTCAGCCGCAGCTTCCCACCGCCCCGCAGGCGGTGCAGAAATCGCAGCCGTCCTTGCGGATCACCGTCATGTTGCCGCACTCGTTGCAGAGCGAGCCCTGCTGCACCTTCGGCTCGCCCTTCTCGCGCGGGGCTTCGAGGATGCCCATTTCGCGGGTCGGGTAGCCGTTCTCGTCCAGCACGCCCAGCATGGCGTAGCGGTGGATGATGAGGCGCGCGATGTAGGCCACGGTCGACGGGAAGGTCTGCTGCCGGCGCTGGCCCGGCACGAAGGCCATGAAGTCGCCGAGCGGCTCGGAGTAGTTGAGCAGCTTGCGCAGCTTCATGCCGATCCAGGCCGGGTCCATGACGCGCATGTCGAGCGAGAGCAGGCGCGCAAGGCCGTCGAGCGCACGCGGATAGTAGCCGGAGAAGAACATCGCATAGGGCCGCGTCACGCCGTCGGGCAGCGTGATCTCCTTCAGGCCTAGCACGAAGTCTTCGCCGGAGGCCGGGTTCTGGATGTCGACGGTCCAGGACAGCGTGCCGTCGGTGCCGGTCTTCGGCTCCTGCACGCTGAACATGGCGTCCAGCACCGGCGTGCCGCCTTCGCCCTCGAAGGCCTTCAGCTTCTCGCAGCGATAGCGGATCACCTGCGCCACGCCCGCGACCACGCTCGGCACGCGCCGCAGCTCGCCGTTGGGCGGGAAGGGCATGTCGAAGGATTCCTCGCCCGGCGTCTTCGCCAGCACCTCGAGCTTTAGCGCCAGCCACTTGCGGTCGTTGGCGCGCATGTCCATGGACAGCGATTTCGCCACCGCGCCGAGGCCGCGCGGCTGCTCCGTGCCGTTCACCCAGGCCTCGAAGGGGAACATGCGGCTTTCCTTCCGATTTTGGCGACCAACAGCGCCAACCCGCCCCCCGGATTCGAAATCATGTTGGTCCAGGCCGGGTTGCCGTCCGGCCGCGTGGGCCGGCCCGGCCAGGCGAGCGAGGACAGCACCGGCGCGGGCAGCGACTTGATCGACAGGCGCCGGTTCGCCTCGTCGATCTTGACGTCCTGCGGCTGCTTCTTCTCGGCCGAGTCCACAGACAGCACCGCGCCCAGCACCTTGTTGGGACGGTAGGTGGACAGACCCTTGAGCCCGGCCTTCCAGGCGGTGAGGTAGAGGTCCTCGAAGTCGGAGTAGGGATAATCCTCCGGTACGTTCACCGTCTTCGAGATGCTGGTGTCGATGTAGGGCGCGACCGCCGCCACCATGTCCTTGTGCGCCTGCGCGGAGATCTCCAGCGCGGTGACGAAGTAGTCGGGCAGGTTGTTCACGTCGCCGCCCAGGTGCTTGTAGTAGCGCCAGGCGTAGTCCTCGACCAGGTACTCCTTCCACGTGCCGTCGGTCATGCGCTTCTTGCGCGTGTAGGTCCAGGAGAACGGCGGCTCGATGCCGTTCGAGGCGTTGTCGGCGAACGCCAGGCTGATGGTGCCCGTGGGCGCGATCGACAGCAGGTGGGAGTTGCGCAGGCCGTACTGGCGGATCTTCTGCTTGATCTCGGCCGGCAGACGCGAGGCGAAGTTGCCGCCGGAGAGATACATGTCGGCGTTGAACAGCGGGAAGGCGCCGCGCTCGCGCGCCAGCTCCACCGAGGCGAGATAGGCGCGGTCGCGCATCGCCTCGGCGATCTTGCGCGCCATCTCGCGCGCTTCCTCGGTGTCATAGCGCAGGCGCAGCATGATCAGCGCGTCGCCCAGTCCGGTGAAGCCCAGGCCCACGCGGCGCTTGTTCATCGCCTCCTCGTGCTGCTGCGGCAGCGGCCAGTGCGTGGCGTCGAGCACGTTGTCGAGCATGCGCACCGCCACGTCCACCACCTTGCCGAAGGCGGCGAAATCGAACGCCGCCTTTTCGGTGAAGGGATTGGTGACGAACTTGGTCAGGTTGATCGAGCCCAGGCAGCAGCAGCCGTAGGGCGGCAGCGGCTGTTCGGCGCAGGGGTTGGTGGCCTCGATGGTCTCGCAGTAGTAGAGGTTGTTGTCCTTGTTCATGCGGTCGATGAACAGCACGCCGGGTTCGGCGTGGTCATAGGTCGAACGCATGATCTGGTCCCACAGGTCGCGTGCGCGCACCTTGCGGTAGACCCACAGCCCGTCCTCGCGCTGATAGGCGCCGGCCGCCTTCAGTTCGGGGCCCGGTTCGGCCTTGTGCACCAGCTCGACTTCCTTGTCCTTCTCCACCGCCTCCATGAACTGGTCGGTGACGCCGACGGAGATGTTGAAGTTCGAGAGGTCGCCGTCGTCCTTGGCATGGATGAAGGCCTCGATGTCCGGGTGGTCGCAGCGCAGCACGCCCATCTGCGCGCCGCGCCGGGCGCCGGCCGACTCCACCGTCTCGCAGGAGCGGTCGAACACGCGCATGTACGAGACCGGACCGCTCGCGCGCGACTGCGTGCCGCGCACCAGCGCGCCCACCGGCCGGATGCTGGAGAAGTCGTAACCCACCCCGCCGCCGCGGCGCATGGTCTCGGCGGCTTCCGCCAGCGCGGTGTAGATGCCGGGACGGCCGTCCACCACCTCGGTGACGGAATCGCCCACCGGCTGCACGAAGCAGTTGATCAGCGTGGCGGTCAGTGTGGTGCCGGCGGCCGAGTTGATGCGGCCGGCGGGGATGAAACCTTTTTCCTGCGCCTCCAGGAACTTCGCTTCCCAATAGGCGCGTTTCTCTTCCGGTTCCACTGCCGCGAGCGCACGGGCGACGCGGCGGCGCACGTCCTCCGCCGTGCGTTCGCCGCCTTTCGCGTATTTCTCGAGCAGGACCTCCTCGCAGATTTCCTGTTCGGCGGGAGCAGAGACGGGAATGGCTGTCTTTTGGGCGCTCATGGGCATGAACCTCTTGTTTAGAACTTTCGAAGGCCGCGGAACTCCTCTTTTTCCGCGACCGGGAATCCAGGACAGGTGTTGAGCGGCGCGCGCGACCGGCTACTATATGTCGTGGCTGCGCGCTGCCGGTAAACGAATTCTAGGTGTCCCCCTCGATGGAAGCAACCGCAAGAACGCATTTTCCATCCGGCGCGGGCTCAGGGCGTGAGCCGGGTGAAAATCGCGCAGCACTATTTCTAGCACGGGTCCATCCGCCTTTGGACCCTTGACAAACGACAGACACCTGACAGGTCGTATGCGAACGCGAAAAGCTCTTGTTGCATCGATTTTTTTATTTTTTGTATCGGTTGCGGCCGCGGCGACGGAGCAATCTATCGAAGTCACCATCGCCGCTTTCAACGACTTCCACGGCCATCTCGAACCGCTCGAGCCCGGCGGCCGCGGCGGGGCCGAGGCGCTGGCGGCGGCGATCGAGGAATTGCGGCAGCGCAATCCGCACACCGTGGTCGTCTCCGCCGGCGACCTGGTCGGCGCGAGTCCGCTGCTCTCTGGCCTGTTCCGCCACGAACCCACCATCGAGGCGATGAACCGCCTCGGGCTCGATTTCAACGCTGTCGGCAACCATGATCTGGACGACGGTCCCGACGAATTGCTGCGTTTGAGCCGTGGCGGCTGCCATCCGAGCGGCGAGCACACCTGCCTCGGCGAGCAGGTCGGCACTCCGGTGCCCTTCGAAGGCGCGCGCTTCGCTTTCCTCGCCGCGAATACGATCCGCCGCGCGACCGGGGAAACGCTGTTTCCGCCCTACGCTATCCGCGAGTTCGATGGCGTGCCGGTCGCCTTCTTGGGCCTGACGCTGCGCGGCACCTACCGGATCGTGCGGCCGCAAAGCGTCGTCGGGCTGCGTTTCGAGGACGAGGCGCAGACCGTCAACAGGCTGGTCGAACGGCTGCGTGCGCAAGGCGTGCGCGCCATCGTCGTGCTGCTTCACGAAGGCGGCCGGCAGAACGGCGATTTCGACGGCTGCGTGGGCATTTCGGGGCCTATCGTCGACATCGTCCGGCGCCTGGACGACGAAGTGGACCTGCTCGTCACCGGCCATACGCATCAGGCCTACAACTGCCGGCTGCCGAATGCGGCCGGCCGCGAAGTGCCGGTGACCAGTGCCGGGTCGTACGGCCGTTTCCTCAGCGTGATCGACCTGCGGCTGGATCGCCAAAGCGGCGACGTGATCGAGGCGGCCGCGCGCAACGTCCCGGTGCAGGGCGGCACGCATGAGGAGATCGGACGCCTGATCGACGCCTATCGCACGCTGGCGATGCCGCTCGCGAAGCGCGTGGTGGGGCACATCGAACGCGATTACACGCGCGA
>QGUL01000211.1 GCA_003242425.1 Pseudomonadota bacterium
TTAATCTGGGGGCGATCCCTCTTCAACAGAACCGGGGCTTCGGCGAGCCAGTACGGACCCGCCGCAACCGCGATCCCCCTCTGCGGCTTCTGCAGCCCCCCGAGGAATGGACGCTCGCCGAGGCCGAACGGCAGCTCATCATGGAGCGCTGCTTCGCCGCCAATCACGAGAAGATGGTGAAGCCCTACCCGGCCTACAAGCGGCTGCTGGAGCTGCACCGGGTCTTCAACGGCGACGCGCCCCACAACCTCGCCTATCTGTCCGACCGCTATTTCTACGATCTGCTGGTGTGGTACCACCTCGCCTGGACGGGCGAGACGGTCCGGCGCGGCTCGGAACTGGTGACGCGGCTGACGAGCGAAGGCGGCAACTTCAAGGTGGCAGACCGGCGCGCGCTGTTCGAATTCATCGGCGAAGTCATCCGCGGCATCATTCCGCGCTATGCGGCGCTCGCCGAGCAGGGCCGCGTGGAACTGTCCACCACGCCGCACTACCATCCGCTCGCGCCGCTGCTGCTCGACTTCGCCACCGCGCGCGAAGCGCGTCCCACCATGGAGCTTCCCACCGCCTCGCATTACCCGGGCGGCCAGGCGCGGGTGCAATTCCACATCGATTCCGCGCTCGAGAGCCATCGGCGCCGGTTCGGCACGGAGCCGGCGGGCATCTGGCCGGCCGAAGGCGCCGTGTGCGCCCAGTTGGTGGACATGTTCGGTGCCGCCGCCTGCGCGTGGACCGCGAGCAGCGAAGGCGTTCTGGTGCAGAGCCTGCGCGCCGGCCGCACCATCAAGGTGGCGGAGGACTGGCCCGCGCAACGGGAACGCTGCCTCTACCGTCCGTGGCGGTTGCGCAGCGGCGGGCCGGCGCTGTTCTTCCGCGACGACCGGCTGTCCGATCTGATCGGCTTCGAATACGCCAAATGGCACAGCCGCGATGCGGCGCTCAATCTGATCGCCGAGCTCGACGGCATCGCGATGCGCGCCGCGCCCGACACGACGCCGCTGGTGAGCATCATCCTCGACGGCGAGAATTGCTGGGAACATTATCCCTATAATGGTTTCTACTTTCTGGAGACGCTGTACGCCGCGCTGGAATCGCACCCGCGCATCCGGACGACGACGTTCAAGGCCGTCCTCGACGAAGGCAGGCACATTTCCGCTTCGCTCGACCGGCTGGTCGCCGGAAGCTGGGTGCACGCCGATTTCGGCACCTGGATCGGCTCGCGCGACAAGAACGCCGCCTGGGATCTGCTGGTGACCGCCAAGCAGTGCTACGACCTGGTGTTGAACAGCGGCCGGCTGGACGAGGGTGCGCGTGCCGCGGCGATGCGGCAGCTCGCCAGTTGCGAAAGTTCCGACTGGTTCTGGTGGCTGGGCGATTACAACCCCCCCGAAGCGGTGGAAGCGTTCGACCGGCGCTACCGCGCGAATCTGGGCCATCTGTACGAGTTGCTGAAGCTGCCGCGTCCGCATACCCTGGACATTCCGATCAGCCGCGGCGCCGGTCAACCGGAAAGCGGCGGCACCATGCGGCGCGCGTCTTGAATCAACATCCCATTGCAGGCAGGAACATGAAACCATCCGTACAAGCACTCACCGCAGCGGGCCAGTCGATCTGGCTCGATTACATCCGCCGCGACATGCTCGAGAACGGCGAACTGGAGCGATTGGTACGCGAGGAAGGCTTGCGCGGCATGACCTCCAACCCCTCGATCTTCGAGAAGGCCATCGCCGGTCCGCATTACGACAGGCTGGTGGACGAGGCGCGCGGCCAGTATCGCGACACCAAGGCGATCTACGAGGCGATCGCGGTGCGCGACATCCAGGACGCGGCCGATCTGCTGATGCCCGTGTACGAGGAGAGCGCGGGACTGGACGGCTACGTGAGCCTGGAAGTGTCGCCGCATCTTGCGCACGACACCAGGGGTACGATCGCCGAGGCGCGCCGGCTCTGGGAACGCGTGGACCGGCCCAACCTCATGATCAAGGTACCGGGCACCAAGGCGGGCGTGCCGGCAGTGCGCGAACTGATCACTGAAGGCATCAACGTCAACGTCACGTTGCTGTTCTCGCGCCAGGCCTACGAGGAGGTCGCCGAGGCATACATCGCTGCCGTCGAGCAGCGCGTGAAGACGCGCGCCGACGTGCAGCGCGTGGCGAGTGTCGCGAGCTTCTTCGTCAGCCGCATCGACACCGCGGTCGATGCCGCGCTCGAGCGCCTGGCCGAGCGTTCGCCCGAGAAGAAGGAGGCGGCGCTGGCGCTGCGCGGCAGGATCGCCATCGCCAACGCCAAGCTCGCGTATCAGAGCTACCTCGCGCGCTTCCGTTCGGAACGCTGGCGCAAACTCGCCGCGCAGGGCGCGCAGCCGCAGCGCGTGCTGTGGGCGAGCACCAGCACCAAGAATCCGGCCTACCGCGACGTGGTCTATGTCGAGGAACTGATCGGCCCCGAGACCGTGAACACGCTGCCGCCCGCCACCTTCGATGCCTTCCGCGATCACGGCGAGGTGCGGCAGAGCCTCATGGAAGACGTGGAGGGCGCGAAACAGGCGCTGGCCGAACTGGAACGCCTGGGGATCTCGCTCGACGAGATCACCGCGCGCCTGCTCGACGAAGGCGTGAAAGCCTTCGCCGATTCCTTCGACAAGCTGCTGGCGGCGATCGAGGAACGGGTCAAGGCCGCGGCGTAGCGCGCCGCGCGGCGGCGCAAAGCGCGTCCGGACAAGCGTCACGCGGTCCGGACGTTTTCTTTTGGTGGGCGGCGTTCAGACGCCCGGCTTGTCGATCCAGATCTGTACCGCCTGGCCGCCGACTTCGATGAAGTCGCGGTTGGCGAGCGGCTGCCAGCCGTCGGCGATCTGCTTGCCGTTGACTTTGGGCGGATCGCCTTCCACGCGCGCCACGTAGAAGCCGTCGACGCGCCGCAGGATGGCGGCGCGGTGGCGGTCGGTGCCGAGCGGATGGAGCGGGCGGTTGAGCTGGATTTCGCTGCCGATCACGCCGCCCTGGATGACGCGCAGCATGCCCTGGGCGTAGTTCACCTTCGTCGTGCGCGCGGCCGGCACCGGCGCGCTGGTCACCAGGCCGGGCGGCGACTGGGCGGCGTGCGGCCTGGCGATGACCATGGTGCGCTCGCCGTCGCTGCCGCTCATCACGGTGCGGTGATCGACGTAGCGGATCCTGAATTCGCTCACCTGCACGACGTCGCCGTGCCGCAACAGGTGACGCGAGACGCGTTCGCCGTTGACGAACGTGCCGTTGGCGCTGCCCAGATCGATCAGGATGTGGTCGTTGCCCACCACCTCCACCTGCGCGTGGAGTTTGCTCACCGCCGGATCGTCGAGCTGGATGGTGTTGCCGCTCGCGCGGCCGATGGTGATGCGCGTGTTCTCGATGAAGCGCGATCCGAGCAGGGTGTCGTTGCGGCTGATGACGAGTTTGGCCATGGCCTATCTCCCCAGGATTCTCCCCAGCCAGCCGAACAGGCCCGGATGCGCCGACTGCCTGTCCCGCGCCGACGCGGCCTGTGTCTTGCTGCGCCCGTTCTTGACGCGCACGATGACGACCGAGATGTTGTCCAGCCCGCCGCGGTCGTTGGCCATATGGACGAGCGTGGCGGCGGCAAGCCCGATGTTGGGTTGCAGGGTTTCGAGCGCCAGCGCGATGTCGCTGTCGTCGACCAGGTCGTGCAGACCGTCCGAACACAGCAGATAGATGTCGCCCGGCCGCACTTCGTGTTCGGAGAGATCGGGCGCGACGCCTTCGGAGGTGCCGAGCGCGCGGGTAACCAGATGCCGGCTCTGCGAAAGCCGCGCTTCGCTGTTGGTGAGCGTGCCGGCGCTCAATTGCTCCTGCACGAAGGAGTGATCGATGGTCAGGCGTTCGAGCTGTCCGTCGCGGAAGCGGTAGAGCCGCGAGTCGCCCACATGCGCGATCGACACGCGTTCGCCGCGGAACCAGGCCGCGACCAGCGTGGTCGCCATGCCCTGCATGGAGACGTTCTTCTGCGCCTGCTCGTGGATGGCGCGGTCGATGGCGGAGAAGGCTTCGCGCACCGCCCGCTCGGGGCTCGTACCCGACTCCCGGCGCAGACGTTCCAGCAGCTCGGCCGTGGCGATGCGGCTGGCGACGTCGGCGCCGCGCCTGAGCGCCATGCCGTCGGCGATGGCGGCGATGCCGGCGGCCGCGTCGACCGCGACGCTGTCATCGTTGTACGGCCGCACCTTGCCCGTGTCCGTACAACTCGCGACTTCCAGTTCGTGATGACTCCTTTCTCCTCTGCCCCTGCCCCTGTCCAGCGGGCGCGTTGTTATGGTTATGGACGGGCCCCGGCAC